>NZ_CEEDEA010000002.1:246121-509266 GCF_979253755.1 Methylobacterium sp. AC315 | reverse complement strand
CTCGCCAACGGCAACCCCATTACCCTGTCCTCCGCGGGCAAGCCCGAAGGCGCGCCGCGCTTCGAGGCTGCCGGGGCCGGGCTCCCCCGGGGCGGGGGCCGCGGGCGGACCCTCGGGCACGCCGCGGGGCGGCACCGGCGGCCGTTCGGGCTTGATCCCGAACAGGCGCTCGAAGAAGTTCTGGGCCTGCGCCGGCGGGGCGCCGAGCAGCGCGGGAACCGCGATCGCGGCCGCCAGGACGGGGAGCAGGCGGGGGAGCAGGAGGCTGCGGGTCCGAGGCATCTGGCTCTGACGAGAGGACGAGGTGGCGGGGCCACGCTCAACCCCTTGTCGAACCGTTAACACGCCATCGATGGCCTTGACGTGGCAGCAGAGCAACAAAATGCATCGACGCCATTCGGGCAGGGCCGGCGTCACGGCAGGATTTTTCAGGAGCGCCAACGCGTTGGCAGAAAATCCGATCGCCGGGGCCAACGGGCCGGCTTTGCCTTGCGAGCCCGTCCGGGGGTTCTTATATCGCCCTCGACGCGGGATTACGCGCTGGATTTCAGCCGTTCACGGCCCTTGATCCGGCCCGGGTCCCATACTCACATCACATGCACATCCGCCATGGGCCGAGCTGCTTCGGGGCTCGGCGGTCTGCTTGAACGCGACAGAAGAGGGATCCCACCATGGGTAAAGTTATCGGTATCGATCTGGGCACCACCAATTCGTGCGTGGCCGTCATGGAAGGCACGCAGCCCCGGGTCATCGAGAATTCTGAAGGCGCCCGCACCACGCCGTCGATCGTCGCCTTCACGGACGACGGCGAGCGGCTCGTCGGCCAGCCGGCCAAGCGTCAGGCGGTCACGAACCCCGAGCGCACGTTCTTCGCCATCAAGCGGCTCGTCGGGCGCACCTTCGACGACCCGATGACCCAGAAGGACAAGGGCCTCGTCCCCTACACGATCGTCCGCGGCGACAACGGCGACGCCTGGGTCGAGGCCGACGGCAAGAAGTATTCGCCCTCGCAGATCTCCGCCTTCACGCTCCAGAAGATGAAGGAGACCGCGGAGTCGCATCTCGGTCAGCCGGTCACGCAGGCGGTCATCACGGTCCCGGCCTACTTCAACGACGCCCAGCGCCAGGCGACCAAGGACGCCGGCAAGATCGCGGGCCTCGAGGTGCTGCGCATCATCAACGAGCCGACCGCGGCCGCCCTCGCGTACGGTCTCGACAAGAAGAAGGCCGGCACCATCGCGGTCTACGACCTCGGCGGCGGCACCTTCGACGTGTCGATCCTCGAAATCGGCGACGGCGTGTTCGAGGTGAAGTCCACCAACGGCGACACCTTCCTGGGCGGCGAGGACTTCGACAACCGCGTGGTCGAGTACCTGACCGCCGAGTTCAAGAAGGAGCAGGGCATCGACCTGACCAAGGACAAGCTCGCCCTCCAGCGCCTCAAGGAGGCCGCCGAGAAGGCGAAGATCGAGCTGTCCTCGGCCACCCAGACCGAGATCAACCTGCCCTACATCACCGCCGACCAGACCGGCCCGAAGCACCTCGCGCTGAAGCTCAGCCGGGCGAAGTTCGAGTCGCTGGTGGACGACCTGGTGCAGCGCACGATCGAGCCCTGCCGCAAGGCGCTCAAGGATGCCGGCGTGTCGGCCTCCGAGATCGACGAGGTGGTGCTGGTCGGCGGCATGATCCGGATGCCCAAGATCCAGGAGGTGGTGAAGTCCTTCTTCGGCAAGGAGCCGCACAAGGGCGTCAACCCCGATGAGGTCGTGGCGATCGGCGCCGCCGTGCAGGCGGGCGTGCTCCAGGGCGACGTCAAGGACGTGCTGCTGCTCGACGTGACCCCGCTGTCGCTGGGCATCGAGACGCTGGGCGGCGTGTTCACCCGGCTCATCGACCGCAACACCACGATCCCGACCAAGAAGTCCCAGACCTTCTCGACGGCGGAGGACAACCAGAACGCCGTTACGATCCGGGTCTTCCAGGGCGAGCGCGAGATGGCGGCCGACAACAAGCTGCTCGGCCAGTTCGACCTCGTCGGCATCCCGCCGGCACCCCGCGGCATGCCGCAGATCGAGGTGACCTTCGACATCGACGCCAACGGCATCGTCAACGTGACGGCCAAGGACAAGGCGACGAACAAGGAGCACCAGATCCGCATCCAGGCCTCGGGCGGCCTCTCGGACGCCGACATCGACCGGATGGTGAAGGACGCCGAGGCCAACGCCGAGGCGGACAAGAAGCGCCGCGAGCTGGTCGAGGTGAAGAACCAGGGCGAGAGCCTGGTCCACGCCACCGAGAAGTCGGTCGCGGAGTACGGCGACAAGGTCCCGGCCGCCGACAAGGGCGCGATCGAGACCGCGATGACCGCGCTCAAGACCGCGCTCGAGGGCGAGGACGTCGAGACCATCAAGGCCCGGACCACGGACCTGATGCAGGCCTCGATGAAGCTCGGCGAGGCGATGTACAGCACCAACCAGCAGGGTGCCGGCCCCGAGGCCGGTGCCGAGGCGGGCGCCTCCGAGAAGAAGGACGACGTCATCGACGCCGACTTCCAGGAGGTCGACGAGAAGGACCAGAAGAAGCGCGCCTGAGGCGTCGCTTCGACAGGACCGTGCGGGGCCGGAGCGATCCGGCCCCGCCTCTGCTTGTGAGACGCGCTGTTGCGCGGGCGCCGCAGGACCCGGATATCGTCCGAATTCAACCTCGGACCGGCCGGCTCATGCTAGAGCGCCGGGGTCGCCACGATCGCGGCGATGCCTCGGCCCGCTCACCCTGCTCGAGACCGCCCCCTGAACGGCCCGCCCCGGCGGGTCCTGGGGACAGGTCCAGGGAACACAGCGCCTTCTGAGTGTCCGGAGACTGGGTGGGATGTCGAAGCGGGACTATTACGAGATCCTGGGATGCGCCAAGACCGCGACGGAAGGTGAGCTGAAGGTCGCCTTCCGCAAGCTCGCGATGACCTTTCATCCCGACCGCAATCCCGGCGACAAGGAAGCCGAGATCAAGTTCAAGGAATTGAACGAGGCCTATCAGTGCCTCTCGGACGGGCAGAAGCGCGCGGCCTACGACAAGTTCGGCCACGCCGCCTTCAGCCAGGGTGCGGGCGGCCCCGGATTCGGAAACGAGTTCGGCGACTTCATGTCGGACATCTTCGACAACTTCTTCGGCGACGGCCGGGGCGGCGCCCAGCGCGGCCGTGGCGGCGGGACGCCGGGCCGCGAGCGCGGCTCAGACCTGCGCTACAACCTCGAGATCACCCTCGAAGAGGCCTTCATCGGCAAGGCCGAGACGATCCGGATCCCGACCTCGGTGACCTGCGAGGCCTGCGACGGCTCGGGCGCCAAGCCGGGCTCGAAGCCGCGCGCCTGCCCGACCTGCGCGGGCTACGGCCGGGTGCGGGCCGCGCAGGGCTTCTTCGCCATCGAACGGACCTGCCCGAACTGCCACGGCCGCGGCGAGATCGTCGACGACCCCTGCGCCACCTGCCAGGGCGCCGGCCGGGTCAACCGCGAGCGCACGCTCTCGATCAACGTGCCGGCGGGCGTCGATGACGGCCTGCGCATCCGGCTGGCCGGCGAGGGCGAGAGCGGGCTGCGCGGCGGCCCGCCCGGGGACCTCTACGTGTTCCTGTCGATCAAGCAGCACGAGTTCTTCCAGCGCGACGGCGCCGACCTGTTCTGCCGGGTGCCGATCTCGATGGTCACGGCGGCGCTCGCGGGCGAGATCACCGTGCCGGTGATCGACGGCTCGCAGACCCAGGTGCGGATCCCGGCCGGAACGCAGACCGCCAAGCAGTTCCGGATCAAGGGCAAGGGCATGCCGGTGCTCCGCTCCCGGGAGGTCGGCGACCTCTACATCCAGGTCTTCGTCGAGACCCCGCAGAACCTGACCAAGCGCCAGCGCGAGCTGCTGCAGGAGTTCGACCAATCGGCCTTGCCGGAGAATCACCCGGAATCAGCGGGCTTCTTCGCCAAGGTGCGGGATTTCTTCGGCAGCGCCGTTCGACCCTAGGAACGCCGATCCGACGCGCTCGCCGGGGTCGAATCGGCATCCCGGTCGGCGGCGGGCGCGTTGGGCCGGATCCGAACCGGTGCACGCCCGTTATGCATCCGGCGAGCGTGGCATGCTTACCCTAGGCGCCGGCCCGGCTTGACTGTAAGACGGCGCGTTGCCTTAGCCTTCCATTCCCATCGGCTTCGAGGAATCCAGGACTTGCCGCCGCTCCGCCGTCCCAGTGCGAAGGCCCCTGCCGCCAGGGGGGACAATCTTGGGCCGCGGCGCGACCCCCTGGAGGACGAAGCCCGCTTCCTCCGTTCCTGGTTCGAGCGGCCGCTCGTGACCGGCGCCGTAACCCCGTCCGGCAAGATGCTGGCCCGGACCATGGCGTCTTACGTCGATCCGCGCCGCGAAGGCCCGGTGGTCGAGCTCGGCCCCGGCACCGGCCCGGTCACGGAGGCGCTGATCCGCCGGGGCATCGCGCCCTCGCGGCTGATCCTGGTGGAGTTCAACCCGGATTTCTGCCGCCTGCTGACCCGGCGCTTCCCGGGTGTGACCGTGATCCGCGGCGATGCCTACGACATGCGCGCGACCCTCAAGACGGCGCTGTCCCAGCCCGCCGCCGCGACCATCTCGAGCCTGCCGCTGTTCACCAAGCCGCTGGAGCAGCGCCTCGACCTGCTCAACGCCGCCCACGACCTGATGCAGCCGGGCGCGCCGTTCGTGCAGTTCACCTACGCGGTGGTGCCGCCGATCCCGGCTCGCTGCGAGGCCGGCAGCTACACGGCGGACCGCTCGAACCGGGTCTGGCTGAACCTGCCGCCCGCGCGGGTCTGGGTGTATCGCCGGCCGTAGGACACCTCTTGTTGCCACCAACTGTCCCATCGAGCGGAACGCCGCGCCGCGCGGAGCCCTCGGTTGCTTCGCTGAGCTGCGCTGACAGGCCTGCATCGGACCGAGCCGGCGTTCAGCTCTTCATCCGGAGGCATGCGCCGCGGACCTTGCTGACGGTCCCCCCTCGTCTGGCGAAGCGTTTGCACCCAGGTTAGGTCAGTGCGGCGCGCCCGCCGCGCTGCACCCGCGCACGACACCAGGGAGCCGCTCTTTTGGCCACGATCATCCCCGTTGCCTCGTTCGACTGCGTCGTGTTCGGCGCCACCGGCGATCTCACGGCGCGCAAGCTGCTGCCGGCGCTGTTCTACCGGTTCCGGGACGGGCAGATCCCGCAGACCAGCCGAATCATCGGCGCCTCGCGCTCGGAGCTGTCCACCGACGCGTTCCGGGAGCATGCGAGGGACGCGCTCAAGCGCTTCGTGCCCGCCTCGGACCTCACCGAGGATGCGCTCCACGCCTTCCTCGACCACGTGGATTACGTCGCGGTGGACGGGGCCGGCGAGAGCGGCTGGGCCGACCTCGTGGCCAAGCTCGACGAGCGGCCCGACCAGGTCCGGCCCTATTATCTCGCCACCTCGCCCGACCTCTACGGCTCGATCTGCCGCAACCTCGCCGCGCACGGGCTCGTGGGCGAGAAGTCGCGGGTCGTGCTGGAGAAGCCGATCGGCAAGGATCTGAAATCGGCCCGTGCGATCAACGACGCGGTCGGCGAGGTCTTCCCCGAATCGCAGATCTTCCGGATCGACCACTACCTCGGCAAGGAGACGGTGCAGAACCTGCTGTCCCTGCGGTTCGCCAACACGATCTTCGAGCGGCTCTGGACCTCGGACGTGATCGACCACGTCCAGATCACCGTGGCCGAGACGGTCGGGGTCGAGGGCCGGGCCGGCTACTACGACACCTCGGGCGCGATGCGCGACATGCTGCAGAACCACATCCTGCAGCTCCTGTGCCTCACCGCCATGGAGAGCCCGCTCAACCTCGAGGCCAACTCGGTGCGCGACGAGAAGCTGAAGGTGCTGCGCGCCCTCAAGCCGATCACCGCCCACGACATCCAGTTCGCCACGGTCCGCGGCCAGTACGTGGCGGGCGCCGTCGACGGCAAGCCGGTGGAGGGCTACCTCGCCGAGCTGGGCCACGAGAGCCGGACCGAGACCTTCGTGGCCATGAAGGTCGAGATCCAGTCCGGGCGCTGGGCCGGGGTGCCGTTCTACCTGCGCACCGGCAAGCGCCTGCCGCAGAAGCTGTCGGAGATCGTGGTCCAGTTCCGGGCCTCGCCGTTCTCGATCTTCCCCGAGGAGGCGTTCGGGCGCGAGCCCAACCGCCTCGTGATCCGCCTGCAGCCGCAGGAGGGCATGAAGCTCGAGGTGATGACCAAGGATCCGGGCCCCGGTGGCCTGCGGCTGCGCCCGACCGACCTCGACATCTCCTTCGAGGAGACCTTCAAGCAGCGCTACCCGGACGCCTACGAGCGCCTGCTGATGGACGTGGTCCGGGGCAACGCCACCCTGTTCATGCGCCGCGACGAGGTCGAGGCCGCCTGGGCCTGGGCCGACGGCGTGCTCAAGGCCTGGGCCGACCGTCCGGAGGCGCCGCGGCCCTACCCGGCCGGGAGCTGGGGGCCCACCGCCGCCATCGCGCTGATCGAGCGCGACGGGCGGACCTGGCACGAGGAGCTGCGGTAACGGCGCGGCGGCTTACGGCCAAGCTGCCTTGATGCGGTCAAGCCGGATGACGAGATTGGTCCCCGCCGCCGGTCACCGCCCCGCGAGAGGGCGGGCCCGGCCTCGCACGAGGGATCATCGCATGCTGAACACGGATCCAGGCATGGCCGGCTCGGCCGAACGCCGGCTGGAGCGCTCGGTCGACGCCGCCCTGCGGGTCATCGCGGCCGCCCATGTCGAGCGGCAGGCGCCGCCGATCTCCGCCGCCCGCCGCCGCCTGAGCGAGGTCTACGGCGCCACCCGCCTCGCAAAACGCCTGGAGCGCGAGCGGCGCAGCGCCTGAGCGGGGATCATCAGACCACCGCGTCCCAAGTCTCGCTGAGCGGCTCGCTGAGCGGCGTGGTTTTGCGGATCAGCCGCACCCGCAGCACGATGTCCCCCGCCGGCATCGGCTGGGGCGGCCGCCACTCCACGTAGACGCGCCAGCCGCCGGTCTGCGGCACGAAGTTGGCCACCGGCTCGTGCAGCGTGCCGGCGCTGGCCGAGACCTCCGCGGCGACCGCCTCGTCCGGACCCTTCGGCAGTGACGGACCCTTGAAATCGATTATGCAGAGGCGCCGCTCCGGCCTCGGCGGGACGGTCGGGCGCAGGCGCTCGGCCGAACCGAACCGGGTCTCGGTGACCCGGGCGAGCGCGGGTTGCGGGATCGCGTCCGCGGGCTCCGCCCCCACGGTGGTCAGGCCGTAGGCGAGACGCAGGGCCGTGCCCGGCTGCACCGGATCGGCCGGCGCGAAGGCCGCCACGATGTTATCCATGTACTCTTCGTCCGAGGGGATCTCGTAGAGCTGCACGGCGCCCTCCGCGAAGGCACGCCCTTGGTCGGGCGACACCCACAGGCCGGGCCGGGCCTCCTGGCGCGCCTCCACGTCCAGATAGGCGGCAAAGCTCCGCTCCCGCTGCAGCAGCCCGAACCCGGTGAGCGGCTTCGCCCCGAAGGCCGAGATCTGCGGCTGCCGGCGTCCGTTGACCAGCGGCCGCCACAGCCGGTCGCCCGGGGTGGCGACGCACAGCCCATCGGAATCGTGCACCTGCGGGCGGAAGTCGTCGAACGGCTTGGCGCCCCGGGCGCCGGGCCCGTTCTGGCCGTACAGGAACATGCTGGTGAGCGGCGCCAGCCCGAGCCGCGGGATCGCGGTGCGCGGGTGGAGCGACGCGGTGACGGCGATCCGCGCCGGGGCCCCGGGGGTGATCACGAACCGATAGGCGCCGGACACGCTCGGGCTGTCGAGGAGCGACAGCACCGTGAGGGTGCGCGCCTCCGGCTCCGGCTCGCACAGCCAGTGGGCGATGAAGTCGGGAAACTCCTCGCCCTCCGGGGCGCCGGTGCCGATGGCGAGCCCCCGGGCCGAGAGCCCGTATTCCTGGCCGGCCGCGCGCAGCCGGAAATAGGACGCGCCGAGGAAGACCAGGAACTCCTCCTGGAAGCCCTCGGACCGCCAGGCCGGCGTGTCCGGGAAGGCGTAGTGCAGGCGGAAGCCCGCGAAGCCGAGATCGGCCGGAAAACCCTGGCCGGCGAGCCGCCCGCCGAGGTCGAACATCCGGCTCTCGTACGGGATCGGCCGGGCCGGGCCGGTGCGCGGCTGGAGGTAGAGCGCCACGCGCTTGCGCTGCAGGAAGCCGCGATGGAACAGCTGCGCGCTGAAATGGCGGCCCAGCGGCACCCCCTCGGACGGCCGGAAGACGATGCTCCGGTAGCCGTCGTAATCCAGCCCGGTCAGCGCGGGCGGCAACTCGCTGGGCGGGGCCGCGTAGGGGGCGGCCGCCAGGCGCTCGGCCTGCGCCACCAGGGTCTCGAAGGTCATCGGGGCGTCCTCGGAAGCCCCGGAGACCGGTCCCTGCGGCTGAAGCGCCGGTCCGGCCCATGTTCGGGCGCCATTCAGATCTATAGCGCTAGGTAGAATACTGCCGGCAGCCGCGGTCAGGGCCGTCCTGAGAACGCGGCGTCGGGAGGGGGGATCGATCCGTTCGGCCTCCGGCTGCCTGTGCGGCCGGGTCGGCTGCGTGTCCTCGCCCCGCATATCGGTGTCCACGCTCATCGGTTCCCGCCCGCCCGCGGCGAGGCAGCCGGCAGGCTTCCACGGTCGAGTTCCTCGCGCCATGTCCTCACGCGTCCCCTCCTCACGCGTTACCGCCTCCGCCGAGCGGCCGCACCGGAACGCCTGTCCGGGCATTCCCGATCCCCAGCCTGTATGGACCGGCGCGGTTCCCCCCGAACCCGAGGCCTGGGCCGGCCGCCGCCGGGCCCTGCTGGCCCGGCGCCTCGCCCTGGCGGTCCCGAGCCTCGCCACCGCGGGCGGTCTCGCATGGCTGGCGGCCACCGCCTACCCGGCCGGCGGCAGCCCGCTGGCCTGGACCCTCCTTGTCCTGTTCGGCCTGCTGATGGGCTGGCAGGCGTTTGTCGCCTGCCAATACGTCTACGGGCTCGTGGCCACGCTCCTGGGCGACCGGGCGAAGTCGGTGCTGGAGCGCCGGGCGGAGGCCGCCGAAGCGCCCGCCGCGGGCTCCGGCCGGACCGCCGCCGTGGTGGCGATCCACGCCGAGGACGCGGTGGCGGTGTTCGCCAGGCTCCGGGTGATGGCCCGCTCGCTGGCGCGCGAGCAGGCGAAGGGCTCGGGGAAAGCCATCGACATCTTCGTCCTGTCGGACACCCGGGACGGCGCGATCGCGGCCGTCGAGGAACACGAATTCGCCCGCATCCTGGCCTGGGCGGAGGCCGACCCGGCCCTGCCGCGGATCCGCTACCGCCGCCGGACCGAGAACACCGGCCGCAAGGCCGGCAACATCGGCGCGTTCTGCCGCAGCCACGGCGCGGACTACGCCTACATGATCGTCCTCGACGCCGACAGCCTGATGACCGGCGCTGCCATGACCCGGCTCGTGGGCCTGATGGACGAGAGCCCCCGCACCGGCCTGATCCAGACCGTCTCGTACGCGGCGGGCCGGGACACGCTGTTCGCCCGGATCCAGCAATTCGCCGTGCGCCTCTACGCGCCGCTGGCCCTGCGCTGCCTGGAGACCTGGCAGGGCCCGGAGGGCAGCTACTGGGGCCACAACGCGATCCTGCGGATCGAGGCCTTCGCGCAGAACGCACAGCTGCCTGTCCTGCCCGGCCGGGCGCCGCTCGGCGGCGAGATCCTGTGCCACGACATCGTCGAGGGCGCCCTGATGGTCCGGGCCGGCTGGGAGGTTCGCCTGCTGCCCGAGATGGGCGGGACCTGGGAGGAGATGCCCACGAACCTCGTCGACCTGCTCGGCCGCGAGCGCCGCTGGTGCCAGGGCAACCTGCAGCACCTGCGCGTCCTGCCCTGGGCCGGGCTGCACGCGGCCAGCCGCTGGCACCTCGCGGTCGGCATCCTGGCCTACGGCATGCTGCCGCTCTGGATCGCCTTCCTGGGTCTGGCCTCCTGGCAGGCGGCCCGCACCGGCGACCTCGGCCTGCTCGCCTACGGGCTGACCGGCCACGGCGCCGCCGCCCACGGCCTCGCCGCCCTCAGCCTTGCCGTGCTGGCGCTGCCCAAGGTCCTGAGCCTCGGCCACGTCCTCGCCTCGCCCGGGCGCCGGGCGGCGTTCGGCGGGACCCGGGCGCTGCTGGCGAGCGCCGCCCTGGAGCAGGCCGTGTGGGTGATCCTGTGGCCGGTGCTGACCCTGTTCACCGCCGGCGCCGTGGTCTCGACCTTCCTGGGCCGGGTGGTGCGCTGGGAGACCCAGGACCGCGACGACCGGCAGGTCTCCTGGTCGGAGGCGTTCCGGCTGCAGGCCGACGCCGTGGTGGTCGGGGCGCTGATCGTCTTCGCCCTGGTCTGGGCCGGCGATGCCTGGCTCGGCCTGTGGCTGGCGCCCCTGGCGCTCGCGCTGCTCACGAGCCCGGCGCAGAGCGTCTGGACCAGCCGGGCCGATCTCGGCCGCGCCGCCCGGGCCCGGGGCCTGTTCCTCACCGCCGACGACACCGCGCAGGCGCCCGAGCTGGCCGAGCTGAGCCAGATCCGCGGCCTCCCGGCCGCCGCGCCGGCCCTCGTCCGCGCGGCGGCCCTGGAGCCCACGATCTGGCTCGCCGCCGACGAGGCGTGAGCGTCGGCGCCGGACCGGGGCGGATACGCGTAAACGCCCCGGTCCATCCCGCGCTTATGGCCAAGCTGCCACAGTGTTGCCATCGAGTCACGGAGGAGCGGAACCGGCCGAGCGGGGCGGTTTGAGACTTGGTTTTGGGACGCGAGCGTTTACCCCTTGGCGAGGATCGGCACGGCATCGTGCCCCAGTAATTCGCTGCGTTCCCACTCCATTTCGCGCCTGCCCCGAGAGGCTTTGATGCGTCGTTTCCTTCCCGCCCTCGTAGGGCTCTTCGGCGCGGTCGCCTGCACCGCGCCGGCGTTCGCCTACGAGATCGACCCGCTGACCCGTCAGCCTCTGAACGATGCACTGTCCGTGCGGGTGCGTCCGCAGGCCGTCGAGACCGTGGCGGTGCCGGTGGCCAACGCCTCCCTCAACCCGGCCGACCCCATGGACGCGGCGGTGCCGCAGATGTCGGCGATCCCGCGCGAGACCGTGGCGTATAGCGGCCCCTACGGCGCCGGCACGATCGTGGTCTCCACGGCCGAGCGGCGGCTCTACTACGTGATGGGCGGCGGCCAGGCCCTGCGCTACGGCGTCGGCGTCGGCCGTCCGGGCTTCACCTGGGGCGGCGTGCAGACCATCACGATGAAGCGCGAGTGGCCGGATTGGCGTCCGCCGTCGACCATGCTGCGCCGCCGGCCCGACCTGCCGCGCTACATGAAGGGCGGGATCGAGAACCCCCTCGGCGCCCGCGCCATGTATCTCGGCGGCTCGATCTACCGGATCCACGGCTCGAACGAGCCGGAGACCATCGGCACCGCCGTCTCCTCGGGCTGCATCCGCATGACGAACGACGACGTAACCGACCTCTACACCCGCGCCAAGGTCGGCACGAAGGTCATCGTCCAGCGCTGATTTTTTGGGACTTTTTGGATGGGGCCGGCCGCGAGGCCGGCCCTTTTGCGTTCAGGCCTCGGGCAATGTCACCAGCGCGTCGGGGCGCTTCACCTCGATCTCGATGAACGCGATCGGGTGCTCCGACCCGTTCATCACGTCGTGCCGGATTCCGGCCGGGCGCATGTAGGATTGCCCGGCCGCCAGCAGGGTCTCGCTGACCGCCGCCCCGTCATGGACGCGCAGCACGCCCTCGACCAGCATCACCACGAAATACGGCCAGCCGTGCTCGTGCCAGCCGGTCACCGCCCCGGGCGAGAAATCCCAGCGGGTGATGCGGACCGTGGCGTCGTCCTGCTGGATCGTGGGCACTGCGGGGATCGTGCAGGTGAAGGCCATGGTGGCTCCGGGGCTGGCGAGACGTCCGGCTCGCACCGAACGTCCAAAGATGAGGATGCGATCGCCGGCCGGAGAGCCGGTCAGATCTGAACGCCCGATCGGCCCGACCGCGCGTCACGGCGCTCCCGGCATCGAGGAGGGGGCACGAGCACCATGGCGGATTCCGATGATGACGACTTCGTCTTCGGAAGCCTCGTAGAAAATTAAATACGGGTGGGGTCGCACTGCGATGCGCCGGAGATTTTTTAGGCTCGTCAACCGGCCGCTTCTCGGCTGATCCAGAAGGAAATCGAGGACAATCTGGATCCGGCCCTGAACGCGTCGTGCCCCTTGAGGCGATGCCTGCGCGATCTCCGAGAGCACACGCTCAAGTTCCGCCGCCGCATCCGCGGTAAAGCGCAGTCTCAAAGCCCGTGCTTCGCCCAGATCGCCCGGATCTGCTCATCCGAAGCGAAATCACGCCGCGCCGCCTGGGCGCGCGAGTTCACGAAAGACGCTTCTTCCTCCGGGCTGATCCGGTAGACAGGCTCGTCCTCGCCGGCGAGGCGCAGGAGGACGCCGGCCAGCTCGTCCTGGGTTTCGGAGGGCAGCATGCGCACGCGCGCGATGGCTCGGTCGAGAAGCTCCGTCATGCCGTCATCGTGCGTCAGAATCATTGCCGAGAGAAGTCGTCTTGGCGCAGAAGCTGCCGGCTTTCTGACCAGTCGACCTCAATGGCAGCCGCACGAGCCCGAGCCGCAGCCCCCGGTCTGCTTCACCGGGGCTGTGCGCGCGGTCTCGCGGTCGAGCCCGCGCTCGGCCAGTTCGGTGAGGTAGGTCTGCCACCGGGATTCGTATTCGCGGCCGAGGATGTGGAGGTATTCCCAGCCGTAGATCCCGGTGTCGTGCATGTCGTCGAAGCCGAGCTTGACCGCGTAGTTGCCGATCGGGTCCACGGCCAGGATCGCCACGGCGCGCTTGCCGCCGATCACCTTGCGCTCCAAGGGCGAATGTCCCTGCACCTCGGCCGACGGGCTCGACACCCGCAGGTACTCGGCCGGCAGGGCGAAGCGCGCTCCGTCCTCGAAGGCGACGTTCAGCACCCGCCGGTCGGCCGACAGGCGGATCTCGGTCGGCCACAGATCCTCGTTCACGGGTCACACTCCTCAAGCATTCCGGGGCCGCGGCCCGGGGTCGGCTTGCCCACGACCGTATCGGGCATCATATGCTCAATCATGCTCGATGACATCTCCAGCACGCCGCAGGGGTTTTCGGCCGCGGCGCCCCGCGCGCCGAACCCCGCACCGCTGATCGACCCGTTCCAGCGGGCGATCTCGTACCTGCGCATCTCCGTGACGGATCGCTGCGATTTGCGCTGCGCCTACTGCATGTCGGAGACCATGCAGTTCCTGCCCAAGCGCGACCTGCTGACCCTGGAGGAGCTGGACCGGCTCTGCGGCGTGTTCATCGCCCGGGGCGTGCGCAAGTTGCGGATCACCGGCGGCGAGCCGCTGGTCCGCCGCGACATCATGCACCTGTTCCGCCGCCTGTCGCGCCACCTCGATTCCGGCGCGCTCGAGGAGCTGACGCTCACCACCAACGGCACCCAGCTCACGCGCTACGCCGCCGAGCTGGCGAGCTTCGGGGTGCGCCGGATCAACGTGTCCCTGGATACGCTGGACCCCCAGAAGTTCCGGGCGATCACCCGGCGGGGCGACCTGCCGGTGGTGCTCGACGGCATCGCGGCCGCGCGGGCGGCCGGCATGAAGGTCAAGATCAACGCGGTGGCCCTGCGCGACGTCAACGCCGACGAAATCCCCGACATGATCACCTGGGCCCACGGTCTGGGCATGGACATGACGCTGATCGAAGTCATGCCGCTGGGCGAGATCGAGGCCGACCGCACGGACCAGTTCCTGCCGCTCTCGGTGGCGCGGCAGCGCCTGGAGAGCCGCTTCACCCTGACCCCGCTCTCCGACCGCACCGGCGGCCCGGCGCGCTACGTCCGGGTCGAGGAGACCGGCGGCAAGCTCGGCTTCATCACGCCGCTGACCCACAATTTCTGCGAGAGCTGCAACCGGGTGCGCCTGACCTGCACCGGCCAGCTTTACCTGTGCCTCGGCCAGGAGGATTCCGCGGATCTGCGTGCCGTGCTGCGCGCCTCCCCGGATGATGCCGTGCTGGCGGCGGCGGTGGTCGAGGCGATCACGCGCAAGCCGAAGGGCCACGACTTCGTCATCGAGCGCCAGCGCCCGGCCGCGGTGCCGCGCCACATGAGCGTGACGGGCGGGTAGCGCGCGTCACATCTCCTCGTCGGCGTAGCGCGACTGCGCTCGTCCGCGCTGTCCGGATCCCCTCCGCGGCGCCCCGGCGCTGATTCCCGCCACCAGGTCGGCGATGTGGCGCAGCGTCTCCACCGCCAGAGCCTTGTCGCCCTCGCCCCGGCCCTGCGGGATCAGCGCCTTGGCGAATCCGAGCTTCTGGGCCTCCTTCAGCCGGGCGCCCGCCTGCGCCACCGGGCGGATCGCCCCGGACAGGCCGATCTCGCCGAAATAGACGGTCTCCGGCGGCAGCACCGCCCCCGACAGGGACGAGACCAGGGCGGCCGCCACCGCGAGGTCGGCGGCCGGTTCGGTGATGCGCAGGCCGCCGGCGACATTCAGGTAAACGTCGTGGGTGCCGAGCCGGATGCCGCCATGGGCCTCCAGCACGGCCAGCACCATGGACAGCCGGTTCGGGTCCCAGCCGACCACGGCCCGGCGGGGCATGCCGAGCGAGGACGGCGCCACCAGCGCCTGGATCTCCACCAGCAGGGGCCGCGTGCCCTCCATCCCGGCGAAGACCGCGGTGCCGGCGGCCTGGTGGTCGCGCCCGGCCAGGAACAGGGCCGAGGGGTTGGGCACCTCGGCGAGCCCCGCATCGGTCATCTCGAACACCCCGATCTCGTCGGTGGGGCCGAAGCGGTTCTTCACGGCGCGCAGGATGCGGAAATGGTGGCCCTGGTCGCCCTCGAACGAGGCCACCGCGTCGACCATGTGCTCCACCACCCGGGGGCCGGCGATCTGTCCGTCCTTGGTGACGTGGCCGACCAGGATCACCGCGGTGCCGGTGGTCTTGGCGAAGCGGATCAGCGCCTGGGCCGAGGAGCGCACCTGCGTGACCGTGCCGGGGGCCGATTCGACGGTCTCGGTCCACATGGTCTGGATCGAATCGATGATCGCGAGCGCCGGCGGGCGGCCCTGGCTCAGGGTCTCGATGATGTCCTCGACGTTGGTCTCGGCGGCCAGATCCACCGGACGGGAACTCAAGCCCAGCCGCTCGGCCCGCAGGCGCACCTGCCCCACCGCCTCCTCGCCGGAGATGTAGGCGACCCGCTCGCCGGTCCCCGCCATGGCGGCGGAGGCCTGCATCAGCAGGGTGGACTTGCCGATGCCGGGATCGCCGCCGAGCAGGATCACCGAGCCGCGCACGAAGCCGCCGCCGGTGACCCGGTCGAGCTCGCCGATCCCCGAGGGGATGCGCGGCGCCTCCTTGGTCTCGCCTGTCAGGCCCTCGAGCGGAAACACCCGGCCGCGGGCGCGGGACGGCCGCGTCGCGACCGGACCGGACTGGCCCGGCGCCGCGGCGGCCTCCTCGACGATCGTGTTCCAGCCGTTGCAGGCCTCGCAGCGCCCGCGCCAGCGGTTGTAGACCGCCCCGCAGGACTGGCAGACGAAGGTCTGGTGGATCTTGGCCATTCGGGTCCGCGCGCCGCCGGTCCGGCATTCGTAAGGTGGGTTCGGATCACCCTACATAAGTTCGAACATAACGCGAACCCAGCCCCGTCAGGATCTCGTAGCCGATCGTGCCGGCGGCGCGGCCGACGGTGTCGACGTCCAGGCTGTCGCCGATCAGCACCGCGGTGGCGCCGCGCCGGGCGGCGGGGGCCGCGGTGACGTCGAGGATGATCAGGTCCATGGAGACGAGGCCCAGGATCGGGCAGGGCACGCCCCCGACCAGCGCCTGGCCGCGCCCGCTGATCGCCCGGGGGAAGCCATCCGCGTAGCCGAGCGACAGGGTGGCGAGCCGGCTCGGGGCCGGGGCCGTCCAGCGGCCGTTATAGCCGACGCTGGTTCCGGCCTCGACATCCCGCACCTGCGCGATCAGGGCCTCCAGCCGCACCACCGGGCGCATCGGGTTGGCGGATCCGGGCGTCGGGTTGCCGCCGAACAGGGCATAGCCCGGGCGCAGCAGGTCGTACCGGGCGCCGTCGAGGAAGACGCCGGATGAATTGGCGAGCGACGCAAGCAGGCCCGGGTAGGCGGCCCGGACCCGGGCGAAGTCGGCGATCTGCCGGGCGTTGACCGGGTCGGCCGGTTTCTCGGCGCTGACGAAGTGGCTCATCAGCAGGTCGATCCCGCAGGCCGCGATGCACGGGTCGCCCGCGAGCGCCAGCGCCTCCGGCACCGGCAGCCCGAGGCGGTTCATCCCGGTGTCGACGTGGAGCGCCGCCGGCAGGCGCCCGCCCGAGACCGCCACCCACTCCGTCATCTCCTCGCGGCTGCCGAGCACCGGGCGCAGGCCGTGGGCCGCGAAGGTCGCGCCGGCACCGGGCGGCAGCCCGTTCAGGACGTAGAGCGCGGCCTCCGGCAGGGCGGCCCGGGCCGCGATGGCCTCGGACAGGTGGGCGACGAAGAAGGTCCGGCACCCGGCCGCCCACAGGGCCGGCCCGACCCGCGCGACGCCGCAGCCATAGGCGTCGGCCTTCACCACGGCGGCGCAATCCGCGCCCCGGGCGGCCAGCGATCGCCAATTCGCGGCGATCGCCCCGAGATCGATGGTCAGCCGGGCGCCGTGGGCGCCGTCAATCGTTTGGGATTTGGTCATCTACCGGACGCCTACGGTCCAATCGGTCCCGAGCGGACATGCAAGATGCATAATGGATTTCCGAGACGGATGTTTGTCCGCGGTTCATAGCAAAACAGTCGTCTGCAGAAAAGAAATTGTCCGACGTTTGAACGGCGGGAGTCCGCCGGAGTAACGCTCGTTGCATGTCGACGGTTGGCACAGGGCGTCATTCGGCGTGCAATCTGTTGACAGCGCCGGTGCCACGGGGCCGGCAAACGGATGCTCTACTGATAGGCTGCTTGAAAATAGGAATTTATTCAGATAAGGATGCCCTGATTAAGGAGCCTGTACATGCGAAACGACTCGAAAGTCGCCTGTGCGGTCGCTAGCAGACAGATAGAGTTATGCCGTCTTGAAATAAGGAGGGTGCTCATCGAAAAAGAAATTACATCTAAGGAATACAATCCAAATCATCCTCGCATCCCTGCAAGGCATACAGGCGGTGGGCGATAGACAGACGGCGGAACTACCAACTTACCCCCGCGCCCAAAGATCGTAAATGCTCGCAAGGTACCCCTGTACTCTCTTGTTACATCTCAACAAGACTGAGACGAGCAGTATCGCCGCGACTTGATTGTTGCAAATTTACTGATCTACGCGCATGTTGTGCCCAAGCTATGGTTAGACTTGTTGCATGCGAGCGCGGGCATTCGATTCCGCCCCTAAACCTCTAAGGGCGCTGCCATGATCATCGCAAAAAGAAATCTAGCGGTGCGTTCGCCGTCCGGTGATAACCGAGTGGAGATATCTATTCATGCTCCAGAATTGCAAGATGGAGTTTGGATGTGTCGATATCAAATTGGGTGGCCAAATCAAAACAGGGCGAGTTTTGCTGCGGGAGCCGACTCGATTCAGGCCCTTCATCTAGCCTTACAGAAGATAGGTATGGAATTGTATGTCAGTCCCTATCACCTGTCCGGCGACTTAAGGTGGGAAAAAACCGGGGACGGGTATGGCTTTCCGGTGCCCAAGAATGGGCGCGATATGCTCGTCGGTGCAGATAAGTCGTTCGCGGGCTGACGATGGGTGTGTGATTCTCTGCGTTGCGTGGGCGTCGAACGGTCGCGCCCAACGGCGTGACCTGCAAAACGCCGCGGTGCCCCAGTCTGGCATTCGGCCACCCTGTTGCCCCGACCCGGTCTGATGCACGGACGGCACAGGCCGCCGGGAGGTCGGTGGCCGAGGGTGACGGCCGAGGTTCGGCTTGGTATACCTCCCCCGCGGTCCTGGGGAGCCGCAGGGCCGCCGCGGCATCCCCACTGGTGCCTAAAGTTCACAGATGCCGTTTACCGTCCTGGATCTCGTCGTGCTCGGCATCGTCGCGGTCTCCGCGCTGCTCGCGGCCGTGCGTGGCGTCACCCGCGAGGTGCTGGCCATCATCGCCTGGGTGGCCGCCGCCGCCGTCGCGTGGTCGTTCTATCCGATGCTGCTTCCGCTCGTGAAGCAGCACGTCAACAGCGATACCGTGGCGCTGGTCGCCTCGATCGCGACGATCTTCCTGGGCACGCTGATCGTCGTCTCGATCATCACCGTGAAGATCTCCGACGTGGTGCTCGATTCGCGCATCGGCGCGGTCGACCGCTCCCTGGGCTTCCTGTTCGGGGCAGGCCGCGGCTTCCTGATCTGCGTGATCGGCTGGGTGTTCCTGTCCTGGCTGGTGCAGGGCAAGGTGCCGGACTGGGCGGCTCAGGCGCGCACGCGTTCGATGCTGGAGAAGTCCGGCGACGCCCTGGTGGCCCAGCTCCCCGAGAATCCAGAGGGCTTCCTGAAGCAGTTCAAGAAGCCGAAGGTCGTCACGCCGCCCAACGAGGCGGCTGACGCCCCCGCCGAGACCGACCCGGCGCCCCAGCGCCGCACCGAGACCGCGCCGAGCCCGACGCGACGCTGACCTGCGGCATTCGCCGTTGGTCGGTCTGCGTGGAGCGCCTAGATAGCGGTTCCGGAGACGATCGGATGATATCCGCGACGACCGGCGCGCCGGCCCGTCGCCGCCGGGACCCGTGAAGTGATCGATCGCACCATGTCCCAATCCGACGCTTATGCCGCCGATTTCGACCTCGACGGCGATACGCTGCGCGAGGAGTGCGGCGTCTTCGGCATCTTCGGGCACCCGGAGGCCTCGGCCATCGTCGCGCTGGGCCTGCACGCCCTGCAGCACCGCGGCCAGGAGGCGGCCGGCATCGTCTCGTTCGACGGGTCGGTGTTCCATTCCGAGCGCCGCCCCGGCCTCGTGGGCGATTCGTTCTCGGACGGCGACACCATCGCCCGGCTGAAAGGTCGCGCCGCCATCGGGCACGTGCGCTACTCGACCACCGGCGGGACGATCCTGCGCAACGTGCAGCCGCTCTTCGCCGAGCTGGCCAGCGGCGGCCTCGCGGTCGCCCACAACGGCAACCTCACCAACGCCCTGTCGATCCGCCGCGACCTCGTGCGCGACGGCGCGATCACCCAGTCGACCTCCGACACCGAGGTGATCCTCCACCTCGCGGCCCGCTCGCGGAAGCCCCGGATCGTCGAGCGCTTCATCGACGCCCTGCAGGCGATCCAGGGCGCCTACGCGATCGTGGCGCTCACCAACAAGAAGCTGATCGGCGCCCGCGACCCGCTGGGCATCCGCCCGCTGGTGCTCGGCGAACTCGACGGCCGCTACATGCTGGCCTCCGAGACCTGCGCCCTCGACATCATCGGCGCCCGCTACGTCCGCGACATCGAAAACGGCGAGGTGGTGGTGATCTCCGAGGAGGGCGTCGAGTCGATCCGCTTCGCCGACGCCGTGCCGATGCGCCCGTGCATCTTCGAGTACATCTACTTCGCGCGGCCTGACTCGGTCGTGAACGGAAAGAGCGTCTACGCGGTACGCAAGGCCATCGGCCGCGAGCTCGCCCGCGAGGCCGCCGCCCCCGCCGACATCGTGGTGCCGGTGCCGGATTCCGGCGTGCCTGCGGCGCTGGGCTTCGCGCAGGAGACGGGCATCCCGTTCGAGATGGGCATCATCCGCAACCACTATGTCGGGCGGACCTTCATCCAGCCGACGCAGTCGGTGCGCGAGCTCGGCGTGCGGATGAAGCATTCGGCCAACCGCGCCGCGATCGAGGGCAAGAGCATCGTTCTGGTCGATGACAGCCTGGTGCGGGGCACGACCTCGGTGAAGATCGTCCGGATGATGCGCGAGGCTGGCGCCGCCGAGGTGCATTTCCGGATCGCCTCGCCGCCGATCACCTACCCGGACTTCTACGGCATCGACACGCCGGAGCGGGAGAAGCTGCTCGCCGCGACCCACGATCTCGAGGCCATGCGCAAGTATATCGGCGCGGATTCGCTCGCCTTCCTGTCGATCCCCGGCCTGTACCGGGCGATGGGCGAGGAGGAGCGGAACGCCGCTTGCCCGCAATACACCGACCATTGCTTCACGGGCGAATACCCGACTGGCCTGACCGACCTCTCCATCGCCGGCCCGAAGCGCTTCGCGATGCTCGCCGAAGCGGACTGACACGGGGTTCCTAAAAGGCGAGCCCTTTGGCGGGGTCCAGGAGCGGCGCCCCTGGGTCCTTGCAGGGCTCCGCCCTGCACCCGCAAAAGGTCACGGACCTTTTGGATCCGGTCTTTTTTCGATCCACCTGGCGCGGAAATGCGTTAGCTGCTGGCTATGGCTGATCCTCAACGAAAGCTCGAAGGCCGCGTGGCGGTCGTCACCGGGGCGTCCCGCGGCATCGGGCGCGCCGCCGCCCTCGCGCTGGCCGGGGCCGGAGCTCACGTGGTCGCGGTGGCCCGCACGGTCGGCGCCCTCGAGGAGCTGGACGACGCCATCCGGGCGGCCGGGTCCAGCGCCACGCTGGTGCCCTTCGACCTCGCCGATTACGACGCGATCGACCGGCTGGGCGCGGCGATCAACGATCGCTGGAATCGCCTCGACATCCTGGTCGGCAATGCCGGCATCCTCGGCGCCCTCATGCCGATCGGCCACATCACCCCGAAGGTCTGGGACCAGGTGATGCAGGTCAACGTCACCGCCAACTGGCGCCTGATCCGCTCGCTGGACCCGCTGCTGCGCATGTCCGATGCCGGCCGGGCGATCTTCGTCTCGTCGGGCGCGGCCTCGAAATGCCGGGCCTATTGGGGGCCGTATTCGGTCTCGAAGGCGGCCCTCGAAGCGCTGGTGCGGACCTACGCGGCCGAGAACGAGACCACCGCCATCCGGGCGATGCTGCTCAACCCCGGCCCACTGCGCACCGGCATGCGCCGCTCAGCCATGCCGGGCGAGGATCCCGAGACCCTCAAGACCCCCGAGGATCTCGCCCCTCATTTCGTGCGGCTCGCCGCACCGGACTGGACCGAGACCGGCAAGCTCTACGATTTTCCCACCGACCGGGTGATGCAGTTCCGCGCGCCCGAGTAGAGGGGTCCGAGGCCTGCGGCCCCGGCGGGTTGCGGGCGGAGCCCGCAGGGTTTGGGATTTACGATGATCGACGTCCGCTGCATCTGTGCGATCGGCCAACGCGGCCAGCTCGGCCTCAACGGCCACCTGCCCTGGGAGGGCAACACCGATCCGCTGTTCGTAGAGGACGTGACGCGCTTCTTCGCGCTCACCATGGGCCACGTGCTGATCGCCGGCCCGAAGACCGTGGCCTCGGTGCCGGATTTCGCCTTCAAGGACCGCACCATCGACGTGATCCGCAGCCACGAGGATCCGGAGCAGGTGCTCAAGCGCTACCCCGGCCGGCGGATCTTCGTCGGCGGCGGCATCGCGGTGTGGAACGTCTACGCCAAGTACATCCAGAACTGGGACATCACCCGCCTGCCCTACGACGGCGAGGCCGACCGCTGGTTCGACCCGGCCTGGCTGGTGGGCGGGGCGCTGCGGCCCTGAGGAGCGGCATCTTCGGGCAGCCCGGCGCGTTAGCGTGCGAGTTGCGTGTCCGGAGACGCAGATGAGCGCCCACAGCTACCGCTTTGGCATCGAGGAAGAGTATTTCCTCGCCGATGCCGAGACCCGCGGCACGCCCCGGGGCGACCTGGCCGGCTTCCATGCCCGGGTGCAGGCGGAGCTGCCCGAGACGGGGCGGGAACTCGTCGCCGCGCAGGTCGAGGTCTGCACGCCGCCGCTGGACGACGCGCAGGCTGCGCGAGAAAACCTCGGCGGCCAGCGGGCGCAGCTCGCCGGCATCGCGGCCGAGAACGGCTTGAGCCTGCTCGCCTGCGGCACCCATCCGCTCGCGCGCTGGTCCCGGCAGACCGCCACGGACGGCGCGCGCTACAAGGGCATCCTCTCGGATGTCGGCATCGCGGCGCGGCGGGCGCTGATCTGCGGCATGCACGTCCATGTCGAAGTGCCGGACCCGGACGCCCGCGTCGATCTGATGAACCGGCTGCTGCCGTTCCAGCCGCTGCTGCTGGCGCTCTCGGCCTCCTCGCCGTTCTGGCAGGGCGAAGCGACTGGGCTGATGGCCTACCGGCTCAGCGTGTTCGGCGAGCTGCCCCGCACCGGCCTGCCCGAGATTTTCTCGGATTCGGCCGCGCATGCCCGGTACGTGGAGATCATGACCCGCTCCGGCGCCATCGCGGATGCGAGCTTCCTGTGGTGGTCGCTGCGGCCCTCCATCAAGTTCCTGACCCTGGAGCTGCGCATCGCCGACGCCTGCACCCGGCTCGATGATTCGTTCTGCATCGCCGCCCTGTATCGCTGCCTGGTACGCCTGTGCGTGCGCCGGCCGGAGCTGAATGCCGGCCTCGACGGCGTCTCGCGGGCCCTGGCCTCCGAGAACCTGTGGCGCGCCCAGCACAGCGGCGTGCGCGCGACGCTGATCGACGAGGAACGCAGCGAGGCGGTGCCGTTCGCCGAGGCGCTGGACGCGGTCCTCGCCTTGGTGGCGGAGGATGCGGACGCGCTCGGCTGCACGGCTGACGTCGCCCGCGCCCGGGCGATCGTCGCGGACGGCACCAGCGCCGACGGGCAGGTTCGGGCCTTCGAGGCAGCTTTAGCTGCGGACAAGGACGAGCGCGCCGCGCTGTCGGCCGCCGTGGACTGGATCGCCGAGGCGTCGCGCTGACGGGCCGCCTCAGCCCTTGTCGAACGGGTTCTGCGAGGTCCGCAAGCTCAGCCGGATCGGCGTGCCCGGCAGCTCGAACGCCTCGCGCAGGCCGTTCACGAGGTAGCGAGTGTAGGACTTCGGCAGGGCGTTGAGCTGGTTGCCGAACAGCGCGAAATGCGGCGGACGGCTCTTCACCTGGGTGGCGTAGCGGATCTTGATCCGCCGGCCCGACACCGCCGGGGGCGGGTTGCGCGAGGTCGCCTCGTTCAGCCAGTCGTTGATGCGCGAGGTCGAGATCCGCTTGTCCCAGACCTCCGAGGCCTGCACCACCGCCTGCATCAGCTTGTCGAGGCCGTCGCCGGCAAGCCCCGAGAGCGGCACCACTGCGACGCCGCGCACCTGCGGCAGCAGGCGGGTGCAATCCTCGCGCAGCTGCTTGAGCAGGCCCGGCTGGTCGGCCACGAGGTCCCACTTGTTTAGGCCGATCACCACGGCCCGGCCCTCGCTCTCGACCAGGTCGATGATGGTCAGGTCCTGCTTCTCGAACGGGATCGTTGCGTCGAGCAGCACGACCACCACCTCGGCGAAGCGCACGGCGCGCAACCCGTCCGAGACCGCAAGCTTTTCCAATTTGTCGTCGATCCGGGCGCGGCGGCGCATCCCGGCCGTGTCGTGCAGCTTGATTTTCCGCCCGCGCCATTCCCAGTCCAAGGAAATCGAATCGCGGGTGATGCCGGCTTCGGGGCCGACCAGCAGCCGGTCCTCGCCGAGCATGCGGTTGATCAGCGTGGACTTGCCGGCATTCGGGCGGCCCACGATGGCGACCTTCAGGGAGCGGCCGCCGGGGGCGTCCTCATCCTCGTCGTCCTCGTCGTGCTTGGGCAGGACCCCCTTGAGCGTCTCGTGCAGCTCGCCCAGGCCCTCGCCATGCTCGGCCGAGAACGGAATCGGGTCGCCGAGACCGAGGGTGAAGGCCTCGTAGGCCCCGGCCAGCCCAGTGCCGCCCTCGGCCTTGTTGGCGATCAGGATGACCGGGCAGCCGGCCCGACGCACCAGCTCGGCGAAGGGCTGGTCGGCCGGCAGCACGCCGGCGCGGGCGTCGATCACGAACAGCACCACGTCGGCGGCGAGGATCGCCGCCTCGGTCTGCATCCGCATCCGGCCGGTCAGGGTGGCGGCGTCCGATTCCTCAAGCCCGGCGGTGTCGATCACCCGGAAGTGGAGTCCGCCGAACGCGACATCGCCCTCGCGCCGGTCGCGGGTTACCCCCGGCCGGTCGTCCACGAGCGCGAGCTTCTTACCCACGAGGCGGTTGAACAGGGTCGACTTGCCGACGTTCGGCCTCCCGACGATCGCGACGGTCGGCATATCCATGGTCTGTCTCGAAATGGTCGACGAAAAAAAATCAGCGCGTGATCGGCGGGGGCGGGGCGGCGACCTCGGGCTTGGCCTCGGTCACGGTGACCGGGCCGCCCGCTACGAGCGCCGCGTAGACCTCGATCCGCTCACGCAGATTCCGGGGTGTCTCGGGATCGGCCGAGAGCTGGTCGAACCAGCGGCCGGCCTCCTCGAAATCGCCCTTCTTCAGGGCGGCGAGACCGAGCATCTCACGGGCGGTGTGGCGGAACGGCGTGCCGGCCGCGAGCCCCTGGAGGTTGGCGAGCGCCGGGTCCGGGTTCGGGCTGTCGAGGCGCAGCAGCGCCGCGCGCAGCCGCGCGAGGTCGCGCAGGCCGTCGCCGAGGCCGCTGTCACCGGCCAGCGTATCGAAGTCCTTCGCGCCCGCCTCCGGGTCGCGCTTGGCGGTTTCCGCGGCCGAGCGGAACCGGGCGAGCAGGCGGTAGCCGGCCGGGCCCTGCTGCTCCAGCGCGTCGAAGACCGTGTCGGCTTCCGCGACCTTGCCGTCCCGGGCGAGGCGGTTGGCCTCGTCGAACTGCACCGAGGCGGTCTCAGCGGCCACGCGCTGCTGATTCTGCCAGTAGCGCCAGCCGGCCACGCCCACCACCAGGAGCACGGCGAGCGCGATGATCACGCCGCTGTAGCGCTTCCAGATCTGGAGGATCCGGTCGCGGCGATAATCCTCGTCGACCTCGCGGATGAACTCGTTGTTCTCGGCCATCATTTCCCGGCCCGCGCTTGTCCGCCGGCCACCTTGCACAACACTCGAACCCCGCGCCTAACACACGGGCGCCGGGTTGGCGACAGCGGGTGTGGTCGGCGATGCCCTCAGGCCGTGCCGGGCCAGACCGAGACGCCGATCAGCGGGTAGTGCAGGTAGCGGGAGAACACGAACCACGCCGCCGTCCCGATCACCACGGCCAGGATGTCGTTGCGCCAGCCATGCGGGGCCGCGACGGCGCCGCCGTGCTGGGCGACGACCGCCCCCGGGGCGAGCGCCCGACGCTTGGCGCTGATCCGCGCCGCCACCGCCCAGGCCAGGAAGCCGCCGAACAGCAGGATCGAGCCGAGATCGCCGTTGGCGAGCAGGTGGGCGGTCGCCCAGATCTTCACCGCGAGCAGCATCGGGTGCTTGGCCTTCGCCCGGATGTGGCCGGGCAGGTAGGCGGCGGCGAGGCACACGAAGGCGAGCCAGACGAGCGTCAGGGCGAGGTGGCGCGTCCAGACCGGCGGATCCCAGACCGCGATGTAGCCACTGAGTCGGTAATCGTGAAAGCCGACCCCGATCAGCACCAGCCCGAGCAGCGACAGGGCGGTGTAGCCGAGCTTGTACCGGCCCTCGCCGACCCGTCCGACGATCGCGGCCCGCTGGGAGCGCACCATGGAGAAGGCATGCGTGCCGAGGAACAGCACGAGCCCGAGGATCAGGAGAAGCATGAAGGACTTTCGGGCGACAGCCGGTCGGCAAGTACTCTGTAACCGTTCTCAAGCGAATCTGGCGTGCTTTGTCCAGGCGTGGCCGGGACGCACCCGGATTTCGTCCATGGGCTCGGCGTACAGGATGGCTGGAGCGGGGGGCGGTGCGGCGCCGCGTCTTCCACTTCCCGCAGAGGCGGGAGGGAAGGGGTCGCGCGTCGGACGTGCGGCCGTGATGCTGGCGCTCGCCCTCCTCACCCCCCGGCCGGCCCTGGCCGCCGCCGAGCCGCCCCTGTCCGCCCTGACCCTGGTCGGGCCGCCCGCCGTGGTGTTCAAGGCCGGCCGCGATGCCTGCGACGGCGCCGACGTCCCGGACGCGCCGGCCCGGGCGTTCCGCGACGCCGCCGGGGCGGTGGCGGTGTTCGGGATGCATTACCGCAACCGCGCCCTGCGCGGGCCGGACCTCGACCACCTCAAGCTCGACTGCACCGTCGTGCTCGATTCGGGCGAGAAGGCCGACCCGGCGGCCTATGACGACAGGTCCTGGATCACCGCCACCTGGACCGAGGACGGCAGCCGCGTCGCCGCGCTGCTGCACCACGAGTACCAGGCCAACGAGCATCCCGGCCGCTGCCCGGCGGGGTCCTACATGGCGTGCTGGTACAACACGATCACGGCCGGCGCCTCGACGGATGGCGGGCGCAGCATCCTGCGGCGGAGCCCGCCCGCCGTGGTGGCCGGCGCGCCGTTCCGGCAGGAGGTCGACCAGGGCCGGCACCGGGGCTTCTTCAACCCGTCGAACATCGTGGCGGACGGGCGCTGGCGCTACTTCCTGGCCTCGACCACGGGCTGGGACCGGCCCGGCAGCGACCAGGCGGCCGGCGTCTGCCTGTTCCGCAGCGACGATCCGGCCGATCCGACCCGGTGGCGCGCCTGGACCGGCGCCGGCTTCACCGCCGCCTTCCCGGACCCGTACCGCGCCTCCGTCACGCCGCCGGCCACCTGCCGGCCCGTTGGGCCGTTCCCGGGGCCGGTCGGCGCGGTGGTCCGGCACCGGGCCACGGGGGCCTGGATCGCGGTGTTCATGGCCAAGGCCGGCGGCACCTTCGCACGTTCCGGCTTCTACTGGACGACCTCGCGCGACCTGCTCGGCTGGGACGCGCCGCGCCTGCTCCTCGAAGGCGCGACCCTGTACGACGATCCCTGCACGGCGACCGCGCCGCTGATCGCCTACCCGTCGCTCCTCGATCCGGGGTCGCGGGGGCGCAACTTCGACGATGTCGGCGACGGGGCGCTGCTGACCTACGCGACCCTGCGCGTCGCGGGCTGCACGATCACCTCCGACCGGGACCTTCTGCGCCGCCCGGTTGCGATCCGGGTCTGGCCGTGAGCGGCGCGGCCTCGTCGCGAAAGCCCCGGGCGATCGTGCGAGACGATGCTGCCACCTGAAGGCCAAGCGCGAATCGCGCCGGCCCGGCCCGCTACCACGAGGATCTCATGGACGCCGAAACCCGGGAGCCGTCGACGATCCTGGAGGCTCCGGCGCTGCGCGCGCAGTTCGGCGCGGTCGGACCGCTGGCCGCCGGCAAGGTGCTCGACCACCTCGACGATTACGCACGCCGGTTCATCGCCCTCGCGCCGTTCCTGGTGCTGGCGAGCGCGGACGCGGCCGGCCAGGCCGACGCGAGCCCCCGGGGCGACGCGCCGGGCTTCGTGGCCGTTCCCGATGCCCGAACCCTGGTGATCCCGGATCGACGCGGCAACAACCGGATCGACAGCTTCCGCAACGTCATCGAGAACCCCGGCGTCGGGGTGATCTTCTTCGTGCCGGGCATCGACGAGACCCTTCGGGTGAACGGCACCGCCGCGGTGACGCAGGACCACGCCCTGCTCGAGCCGCTGGCCGCCCAAGGCACGGTGCCGACAATCGGGCTGATCGTGCGGGTGCGCGAGGCGTTCTTCCATTGCGGCAAGGCGCTGATGCGCGCGCAGCTCTGGGATCCGGCGCGCCACGTCGCCCGCGATACCTTTCCAAGCCTCGGGCGCATCCTGGCCGAGCAGACCGCGGCGTCGGGGGTCGCGGACGCCGAGGGGCAGATCGCGGACTCCTACCGCACGCGGCTCTACTGACGGGGGCGCCTCGTCTCGGGGGCGCCGCACGCGCTCCGGCCTTGCCGTGCTCCGGAGGGAGGGCGATACCTCAGTGCCTGCCGCCAGAGGATCCCGGATGCCCGAGGAGATGACGCACCGCCCGGCCGGAGCCGGAGCTGCCCGGTCCCGCGACCCGGCCGCGCCCGGGGCAGGGGCCGTTGGAGCGGGAGCCGTTGGAGCCGGGGCCGTTGGAGCGGGAGCCGTTGGAGCCGGGGCCGTTGGAGCCTTCGCGGTGGGGGCTTTGGCGTTCGGGGCTGTGGCGCTCGGCGCGTTCGCGATCGGCCGCCTGTCGGTCGGCCGTGCCCGGGTCGGGGCCCTGGAGGTGGGATCCTTGAAAGTGGAATCGTTGACGGTGCGATCCCTGGAGATCGATACGCTGACAGTTCGGACGCTGCGCCTCCCCGACGCGGAGCGCTGACGCATCATCCTCCGGGTGATCGCCCGCGCCCGAGGCTGGCCCGCGGGCTCCCGATCGCGTAGCGTTTCATCCGTCATATCGGACATGCCCGCGAGGTCAGGCCGCGATGAACGACAGGACCAAGCCCTTCCGACCTGGCGACGCCATCGACGTCCTCGGCGAGATGGAGGGCGATTTCGTCCTGCCGCTCTGCCTGCCGAAGCCCAGCCTGCTCGTGGGCGAGGACCTCGCCATGGTCGTCCTCGATACGATCCTCGGTCAGCGGGTCGGGCTTCCCCTCAGCCTGCAGGGCGCGGCCGACCTGCACGCGGTGCTGGGCGAGGCCCTGCGGCTGCTGCAGACGCCGGACGGCGGCTCGATCCAGTGATTGGAACGCCGCCGCCCGCGGTCACGCCTCGGGCTCGGCATCCGGCGCGGCGCCGTCCGAGCGCTCGCCCCGGGCCACCTCGCGCAGGGCCGAATCCGGCAACGGGCGCTGCAGCTTGAGCGCCTCGGCGGTGGGAGCCTCCAGCCAGGCCGCCCATTCCTCCGGCTCGGTGAGGACGACCGGCATCGCTTTCGGGTGGACCGGGCCGACGACCCCGTTCGCCTCCGTGGTCAGGAAGGAGAACAGGCGGTGCTCCTCGGGGACGCGGTCCGGGTTCTCCCGCTTGGTCCCGCGCACGCCGGTCCAGGACCGCCAGATCCCCGCGAAGGCGAACAACGGACGGTCCTCGTCGCGGGCGAACCAGACCGGGATCTTGCGCGGCTTCGTGTCGGCGTACTCGCTGAAGGCGTTGGCCGGCACCAGGCAGCGATGGGCCGGGCCCAGCCAGGGCCGCCAGTGCGGGCTCGCGGCGTTGCGGACGTTGGTGACGGGATGCTCGCCGAAGGCCTTGGGGCCGGGAATGCCCCAGCGCATCAGGGCGAGTTCCCGGCCCTCCGCGCCGTTCCAGACCACCGGGGCCATCTGGTCGGGGAAGATCGCGGGCAGCGGCGGCAGGTTGCCGGTGCGGTCGCTGGTGGTTTCGAAGGCGCGGCGCAACCCGGCGGGGCCGGTGCGCAGGCTGTAGAGGTTGCACATGAGGGCTGGCTGGGGCTCTGGGAGATCTCGGCCGGTTCGGGCGGCGGTGAAATGATCGGCGCAGCTTCGTGACGGACCCTGTCGCCAGCTGGGTGAAAGCAAATACTGGAACCGGACCACGTGAGCGAAAACTGATATGGATCAGGATCGTTCGCGGAGCGATTGATCGGCGGCACATTGCGCAGCCGGAACCGCGGGCCCATTCCGCGGAACGTACCATGCCGCAGCTGCCGGATCTGCCGCCAGATGCGCCCACGCAGACCAGGCGCGTGGTCGGACGGACACCCCTGTAGGCGGCACAGGCGGGTCTCTGGCGCTACGCGGGCTATCGCCTGCGGTATTCCCGTCGGGCCGCCCGCATCCTGGGCCTTCCCGCCGTGGGGCGTGCCGCAGGTCTGCCGCTCGCGCAGGGCGCCGCGTTCGGGCATCCGGAAGATCGCACGGCCTTCGTCGAGCCGATCCAGAAGCTTCACCGGGCGGACGGCCCCGTGGTCACGATGTTCCGGACGGCGCCGGTCGGCGGTGCGTGCCGGATCATCCTGGTGCAAGGGCGGTTCAAGCGACGATGGCCGCCCGTCGGGCCCTGCAGACGGCGCCTCCGCTATCGACGACGCTGATTCTGGCCTTGGATTCACGCCTGATGGCGCGGGGCGGGAGGTCGCGACCAAGCTGTCGGGCCGCACGACCGCCTAGACTGCCGTCCCGAACGGCGGCTGCCGGCTTGCGGGGCAGGACGACCTTGATCGGCTTGCCGCGTCGGTCGAGGATCGGATTGTAGGTCGCCTGCAGCCAGATCTCGCGACCGTCCTTGCCGATGCGCTTGAACTCGCCAGCCTGGAACTCGCCGCGCCTGAGCGCCGCCCAGAACGCGCGGTAGGCCTCGGTCTCCCGGAAGGCCGGGGCGACCAGCATCGCGTGGGACTGGCCGCGAACTTCGTCGAGCCGGTAGCCGACTGCGTCGAGGAAGTTCGTGTTGGCCGCCAGGATCGTGCCGTCGAGCGCGAACTCGATGACGGCCTGAGACCGGTCCAAGGCCTCTCCTTTCGAGCGAAGATCCTTATCGAACAGTACGGCCCTTGCACGCATCGTCCCTGTTACGAGATCTCGACGGCTGTGATACGATTCGGAAAATTCCGAACAAGGGAATAGGTCGATCAGGTATGTAATAGTTCATGGACGGAGCGTTAATATCAGAGTTTAATCCTGAGGTAATTGATTTCCTGCGCGCTTAGGGCTGATAAAATCAGTCCTGTTTCACAAGATTAAAACAATTTCAGTTTTGAATAGATCAGCAGCCGGGCTTAGACCATCGATGATTTTATAAGCGACGGCCCCGCGCGGCATGCCGAGGCGCGCAGGTTTATGCTGACGGGTCTGTTTCTGGTGTGTGGATCATGCCCCGGACGGACCGGCAATTCAGCGCGATCGGTCCTTTCTTGCTTTGGGTGATGCGCTTGCTGGCCGGCGCCGAAAGGCGTCGGGACCTCCGGCCGGTTGCGTCAGCCGGAGGTGTCAGACGCGTTGCCGGCTCAGCGCGGGGTCGCCGTCGGCTTGAAGCTCCACAACTCCGTCGGTAGCGCGATCGGGGCGCCCTCCTTGTAGAAGGCGGAATCCTGGATGTGCGAGGTCGTGACGTAGACCGTCCCGTCCGGTCCCTGACTGAACGTGTCCGGCCAGCGCAGGCGCGGATCCTGGATCAGCGTGGTCACCCCGGACGCCTTGGACGCGAGGTCGCGGACCTTGATGGAATCGTCCTGCGGCGACGTCACGTACATGCGGCTGCCGTCGCGATCGATCAGCAGACCGTCGGCCGGCCCGTTCTCCCCCACGGTGACGACCTTGCCGGCGAGGGTCTTGTCGGCCAGCATCTCCGGCACCAGCGATGCCGTGACCCAGCCGGTCAGCGCGTCGGTCGGCAGGCTGTACAGGGTCTTGCCCTTGATCGCCTGCCAGTACAGCGTCTTGCCGTCCGGTGAGAGGGCGATGCCGTCGGCCGAGAACTCGACGCCGCGCCCGTCCGGCCGCCGCAGGGGCTTGCCGTCATACGTCACGGTCACGGCCGGATCGGGCATGGTCGCGGACACGCCCGCGAGCAGCCGCTTGGCCTTCCCGGAATCGATGTCGACCACCACCAGGGCGCCCTCGGCACCGGAATCGGTGAGGTAGGCGGTCTTGCCGTCGGGCGAGATCCGCACGTCGTTCAGGTAGGAGCCCTGCGGGGCCACCGTCTCGTCGAACGCGATCGTCTTGGCGACCGTGTTGGTCTTCAGGTCGATCGCCACGAGCTTCGGGCCATCCTTGACCACGGCCGCCATCGCGGGGGCGGCGGCATCGACGACCCAGAGCCGGCCCTGCCGGTCGGCGACCACGCTCTGCACGCAGACGAAGTGGGTTTTCGGGTCGATCTCGCCCTTGCGGGCGTTGCGCCATGAATTCCACGCCTCATCGGGATATGGGACGGGTTTGCCGTCCTTGATCTCCGCCACAGAGACCGGCGAATCCTCGGTCCAGCGCGGGAAGTTCACGAAGATCTGGCCGTCCTGCGCCACCGTCACGCCGGTGACCTGATGCTGGAAGTGCGCGACCTGCGTCAGCGCGGTCGAGCCGGCCGGCGGCGGCGAGGTGGCGGCCACGGGCTCCTGCGCCAGGGCCGGGCCGGCGAGGGTGCAGAGAAGGAGGGGCAGAAGGGTGTGGGCGGCCGGCATCGTCATACGGGATCGGTCCTGAGAAGCATCGGCGGTCGAAGCCCCGGTCCCTGAAGACCGGGGCCGTCTCGATGGCGGGGAACGCGCCGCGCGCGGGTCAGTTCGGGTGGAACACCACCTTCACGCAGCCGTCCTTCTTGTCGCGGAAGGTCTTGTACAGGTCCGGGCCGTCGGCGAGGTTCGTGGACCGGTGGGTGATCATCGACGTCATGTCGAACCTGCCCTCTTGGATCAGCTTGGTCAGCGTCTCCAAGTAGCGCTTCACGTGGGTCTGGCCGCTCTTGAGGGTCAGGCCCTTCTGCACGATCGAGCCCATATTGACCGGCACCGGCCCGCCATAGACGCCCGGCACCGAGACGATGCCGCAGGGGCGCACCGCCTTGATTGCCTCGGCCAGCGCGTAGGGCCGCTCCGTGGAAGTCAGCTTTTCCTGGAGGGTCGAGAGCACGCCGGTGAGGCCGCCATGGCCCGCGCTCGCCTCCATGCCGACGCAGTCGATGACGCCGTCCGCGCCCTGGCCCTTGCTGATCTCCTGGATCCGCTCGAACACGTCCTCGTTCATGAAGTCGATGACGTCGGTGGCGCCGGATTTCTTCGCGAGGGCGAGGCGTTCGGGCACCGTGTCGATGGCGATGATGCGCCCGGCCCCCATGATCTTGGCCGACTGGATCGCGAACAGGCCGACCGGCCCCGCGCCCCAGATCGCGATGGTCTCGCCGCCCTGGATCTCGCAATGCTCGGCGCCCTGCCAGCCGGTGGGCAGGATGTCGGTGAGGAACAGGACCGACTCGTCGTCCATGCCGTCCGGCACCTTCATGGGCGCCACGTCCGCCATGGGCACGCGCACGTACTCGGCCTGCCCGCCGGCATAACCGCCGGTGAGGTGCGAGTATCCGAACAGGCCCGCGGTCGGGTAGCCGAACTGCGCGGCCGCCATCTCGCCGTTGCGGTTCGAGCGTTCGCAGACCGACCAGTTGCCGAGCTTGCACTGGCGGCAGGCGCCGCAATTGATGTTGAACGGCACGACGATGCGGTCGCCCTTCCTGAACTTGGTGAAGCCCTGGCCGACCTCGACGACCTCGCCCATGAACTCGTGGCCCAGCACGTCGCCGGACTTCATGGTCGGCATCTGGCCGTCCATCAGGTGGAGATCCGAGCCGCAGATCGCGCAGCTCGTCACCTTGATGATGACGTCGCGGGCATCCTCGATCACCGGGTCCGGCACCGTGTCGCAGCGGATATCGTTCTTGCCGTGCCAGCAGAGTGCCTTCATCGGGACGGTTCTCCAGATCGGGGAAGTACGGCCGCGCTGTGCGGCCTCGCCAGGGCAAGCGCCCGGCCGTACGGTCAAGTTCCGCTGCGGTGACGCGCAGGGCCGTGCCGCTAGCGAGCGACCGAGGCAGCCCCCCCGGAATTCGGTTCCCGCGGCATCCCATGCCTTCGAAGCGCGACCGCGGCCGTTTCGGCCGATCCTGGTGCGACCGTGGAACCCCGGACGGGCCTCGACGGGTTATCGGCCATCCCTTCCGAGCCTGGGCGAGCCGTTTTCGGCCATCGTCCTTGCGCGATGCCGTGTGCGAGGCCCCATGCCGAACAGCCCGATCCTTCAACCCGTCACCATCGGCGACCTGACGCTCAAGAACCGGGTGGTGATGGCACCGCTGACCCGCAGCCGCTCCAACAACGAGGGCGTGCCGCCGGATTTTGCCGCCGATTATTACGGGCAGCGCGCGAATGCCGGGCTGATCATCTCCGAGGCGACCAACATCTCACCGCAGGGCGTCGGCTACGCCTACACGCCGGGGATCTGGTCCGACGCGCAGGTCGAGAGCTGGTCGCGGATCGTGAGGACGATCCACGCCAATGACGGGCGGATCTTCCTGCAGCTCTGGCACACCGGCCGGATCTCCCATCCCGACCTGCAGCCGGGCGGCGCATTGCCGGTCTCGGCCTCCGCGATCAAGCCCGAGGGGACCGCGTTCACCCAGGACGGCATGAAGCCGCACGAGACGCCACGGGCGCTGGAGACCGACGAGATCCCCGGGATCGTCGCCGATTATCGGCGGGCCGCGGAGAACGCCAAGCGGGCCGGCTTCGACGGGGTCGAGATCCACTCGGCCAACAATTACCTGCTGGAGCAGTTCGTCCGCGATTCCACCAACAAGCGGACCGACCGGTACGGCGGGTCGATCGAGAACCGCCTGCGCTTTCCCCTGGAGGTGGTCCGGGCGGTCACCGAGGTCTGGGGCGGCGGCGCCCGCGTCGGCATCCGGCTCTCGCCCGCCACCACGCAGCCCGGCGAGACACCGCTCGATTCCGACCCGCACGCCACCTACGGCGCCTATGTCGACGCGCTGAACGGCTTCGGGCTGCTCTACGTCCACACGATCGAGGGCGTGACCCAGCAGACCCGCGATGTTCCCGACGGGATCGACTTCCTCGACCTCCGCCGCCGGTTCAAGGGCGCCTATATCGGCAACAACCAGCTGACCCTCGATCTCGCGGAGACCGAGCTGGCGGAAGGCCGGGCCGACCTGTTCAGCTTCGGCCGGCCCTACATCGCGAACCCGGACCTCGTCGAACGGCTCGCCAGCGGCGCACCGCTGGCGGAGGCGCCGAAGCCCTACTGGTACGGCGGTGGCGCCAACGGCTACTCCGACTGGCCCGGCATGAACGGTCCGGTCCCGGTGCGGCGCTGATCGGACGGGATCGACGGCTCCTCCGTCCCAGCAGGGACGGGGGCCGGAACCTGTGAATGTTTCACGGGAAACATTCCGGCGTTTCCCGTTTCGTAACCCATCCGGAATCCGGCCGGAGCGACGGGCTCTCAGACGATCCCGTCGATCCCGATCCCGAGCTGCTCCGGCCCGCGCAGCGACGCGCCAGGCCGGTAGGGCGGCGGGTCGCGCAGCAGGCGGGGTGCTACGAGGCGGCGGCTCAACGCCACCAGGGCGATCTCGGCCTCGATCCGGGCGAGCGGCGCGCCGATGCAGTAGTGCAGGCCGCCGCCGAAGCCGAAATGTTGAATGTCCGCTCGGTCCGGATCGAACCGGTCGGGCTCGGAGAACCGTTCCGGGTCGCGGTTCCCCGCGGCGAACAGCAGGATCACCGGGGCCCCCTTCGGGATCGTCTCGCCGGCGATCGTGATCGAACCCAGCGCCTTGCGGGTCCGAAAATGCACCGGCGGTTCGTAGCGCAGCACCTCCTCGATCACCTGCGGCGCCCGCTCCGGGTCGGCGCGCAGGCGTTCGAGTTCCCCCGGGTGGCGCAGCAGGGTGAGCATCGCGTTGGTGATGAGGTTCACGGTGGTCTCGTGGCCCGCGACCAGGAGCAGGACCGCGGTGGCGATCAGGTCGAAGTCGCTGAGCTGCTTCCGGCCATCCGGACCGGGGGCCGCCAGCCCGCTGAGCATGTCGTCGGCCGGGCGCCGGCGCTTCTCGCGGATGAGGTCGCGCATGTAGGCGGCGATCGCGTCGAAGGCCCCGACGATCTGACGGCGGGTTTCGGCGTCGTGGTGGGCATCCGGTTCCACCGCGGTGGCGAGCTGCGTCGCCCAGACCTGGAAGCGCGGCTCGTCCGCCTCGGGGACGCCGAGCAGTTCGCAGATCACCGTGACGGGCAACGGGTACGACAGGTCGCTCACCAGGCAGATCTCGGAGCGCCCCCGGCAGGCGTCGATGAGCTGATCGACCTCGCGGGCGATCCGGTCGCGCAGGCCGAGCACCCGGGTGATGGAGAACTCGCGCATGACGAGGCTGCGCAGGCGGTCGTGGTCCGGCGGGTCGCGGAAGATCAGCGGCCGGTGGGTGGCGGTGATGCGGTTCTTGATCGGGTTGAGGATGAGGTCCTTGAGCGGGTTGCCGGTGCGCGGCCGGCGGGGTGGCGGCAGGTCCTCCGAGCTGAGGCGCGGATCGAAGATCAGCCCGCGGATCGCCGCGTGGCCGCTCACCACGTAGCTGCCGTCCGGCTGGCGCCAGACCGGGCGCTGCCGCAGCCGCGCATAGAGCGGGTAGGGATCGGCCCGGTTGGCCGGGTCCGTCACGGCCGCGAACAGGGCCTCGTCGGACATCGGGTCAGCCATGGGCGGCCTCGGCGGAAGGACGCGCCGGCGGGAAGCCCGGCGCTGCGGTCTCGATCCGGGGCTGGTCCGTGGCGTCGAGGATCGGGGGGAAGGCGGCGCCCGCCTCGATCGCCTCGGCATAGGCGGGCAGCCACCGGGCTTGGTCGAACGAGACCGCCGCGATGCTGCGCCCGGCCCGGCCGTAGACCGCGAGGAAGCGCCGGGACGCGCGCGTTCCCTGCACCACCGCGACGGCGTCGGCGCCCTCGGTGAGACCCACGGCCTTGATGTTGATCCCGAACTGGCTGGACCAATAGGCCGGAAGATGCACGTAGGCGCGCTGGTCGTCCGGGGCGGCCAGCATGTTGCGGGCGGCGTGGGCCGCCTGCTCGACGGCGTTGCCCCAATGCTCCACCGAGACCAGCCGGTCGCCGTAGAGCCGGATCGGCCAACGGGCTACGTCACCGGCCGCGTAGATGTCGGGGCAGGGCACTCCGTCCGTGTCCAGGACCCGGCAGGCCGCGTCGCAGGTGACGCCGCCGGGATCCGCCGTCAGGCCGGCGCCCCGGAGCCAGCCGGTGGCGCGGGTCGCGCCCAGAGCGGCGATCACGAGGTCGGCCTCCACGGTGCCGCCGTCCGCGAGGCGGGCCCGGGCGACCCGGCCGGCCGCGTCGCCCTCGAATCGCAGTACCTGGGCGCCGGGGCGGAACACCGCACCGGACTCGCGCAGGCGCGCGGCGATCACGCCGCCGACCCAGGTTCCGAGAGACCGGGCCAACGGGGCCGGGTTGGGATCGACCAGGGTCACCGGCAGGCCGAGGTCGCGCAGGCAGGAGGCCGCCTCGCAGCCGATCAGCCCGCCCCCGACGATGAGGACTCGGCGGGGCCCGGCCAGGAGGTCCGCCCGGAGGGATGCGGCGTCGTCAAGGCCGCGCAGGGTATGGATGCCGGCGAGCCCGCCGCCGGTCTCGGCCGGCCAGGGACGGGACTCGGCCCCGGTGGCGATCAGCAATTTTTGATAAGCCAGCTCCGTACCGTCCGCGAGGCGGAGCGTGCGGGCCTTCCGGTCGAGGGACACGGCCGCGTTCCCCAGCCGCCAGCGGGCGCGCAGGCGCGTGCGCTCCGGCAGCCGACTCGCCTCCGGTCTCAGCTCTCCGGCGAGCACGTGCTTCGACAGGGGCGGACGATCGTAGGGCCGATACGGCTCGGCTCCCACCAGGGTCAGCGGCCCGTCATAGGAGCCGTGCCGCAGGGCCTCGGCGGCGCGCAGGCCCGCCAGCGAGGCGCCGATCACCACGATACCGGCGGGCTCGGCGGTCACGGCAGATCTCCGTCATCCGGCCCGGCTTGCAGGCTGATGGCGCGAACCGGGCAGGCCTGGACGGCGCGCTCGATCGCGCCACGCCGCTCGGCCGGCGGGGCCGGATCGTAGAACAGGATCTCGTGGCCCCGGATCGCGAAGGCGTCCGGGGCCGCGTAGCAGCATTGGGCGTAGCCCTGGCAACGGTTGAGGTCGACCACGACCCGCAGCGCCGGATGATCGGTCGCCGGCTTCACGCCGACCTCGCCATCGGGACAGCCGTGCCGCTGTTGTGTGCCGGGCCGGTGCGGACCAGCGCGTCGATCGCCCCCAGGATGCCGGCCATGGCGTCCCGCGCCGCGAAGGCTTCCTGCAGGGCCATGGCCCGCTGCCGGAAGCCCGGCTCGCCGAGCACCCGCGCCACGGCGTCCCGCAGGGCTTCGACCCCCGGCGCGTTGGTGGCGAGGTTGAGGCCGACGCCCGACCAGCCGATCCGGGCGTTCACCTCCGCCTTGTCCTCGGTCAGGCCCGCCGAGACGATCGGCACGCCATTCGAGAGCGCCTGCGAGACGCTGCCGTAGCCGCCATTCGTGACGAGCACGCTCACCCGCGGCAGCAGCTCCCGGAACGGCAGGAACCGCGCGACCCGCGTGTTGGCCGGGATCGGCCCGCGCAGCGCCTCGACCGGGCGCCCGCCCGTGGTGGCGAGGACCAGAAGGTCGTCCCGGTCGGCGAGGGCGGCCAGGGTCGGCTCGACCAGCGCGCCGAAATCGGCGTTGGCGAGGGTGCCCTGGGTGACCAGCACCACGGGCTTGCCGTCGGCGTTGGACCGTTCCAGCTCCGGCCACCAGTCCGGCAGGGGCGCCGGCGGGGCCGGGGGCTGGAGTAGGCCGATGAAGCGGACGCCCGGCGGCAGCGTGCCGTAATCGTACTCGAAGCCCGGCACGGTCGGCTGGAGGAACAGGTCGGGCAGGACCACCACCGCGTGCGGCAGGGACGCCGGCAGCGGGGCCGCGCCCAGCCGCGCGAGCTGCGCGTCCGCGTAGGCCCGGACCGGATTGGCGAAGGCGGCATCCATGCCCGCCTTCAGGGCGGCGTAGCGGGCGAGTTCGGACGGGTCGCGGGCGGGCGGCAGGCCCAGGCCGATCGGAGCGTGGTCGGGCCGCTCGAGGAACAGGAAACTGATGTTGGCGGTGACGATCGGCGGGCGCGGCGCCCTGTCGAGGAGCAGCGGCAGCACGCCGAGGAACATGCTGCCGGCTACGATCACGTCCGGCGCATCCTCGGCGATCAGGGCCCGCAGGGCGGCCGTCTGGACCGGCATGGGATCGATGAAGCGCCGCTGGAATTCGCTCCGGAACCGCTCCGGGCCAGGGGGCAGCGTCGTCTCCAGGAAGCTGGCGGAATCGTTGTCCGCGTAGGGCGCGAAGCCCAGGCCTGCCGCCTCGACCTTCGCCCGGAAGGCCGGGTCGGTCAGCACCCGCACGGTGTCGCCCCGGGCGGCGGCGGCGCGGCCGATGGCGAGCAGCGGGTTCACGTGGCCGGTGAGCGGCGTGGCGGCAATCAGGATCTTCATCACGGCCTCCTCGGGCGACGCCGGCCATGCCCGCGCGCCCTGTCGATCTCGGCGTCCCGCGTGCGGACGCCGAAGGCGCGGCTCGGCCCGCTCCCTCTGTCAGGGAGAATCGTCGACGGACGGGCCGAGTTACCGGTACAGATCCGGGTTCGTGCGGCAACGCACAAATCCTGCCACCGTGAAATTTCGCGAAGACTGTCACTGCCTCCGGGCGGAGCTTGCGAAGGTCGTATTCACGCAATTGCCTGCGCCGGTTCAAGCCGCGCATCCGCCGACACTGTTCGCAGGCACGCCCTCGAAAGTAGTAGTGGCTATTGCGGGCTTAATAAGTAGATAGCCACCCTTGACCGCGCTCGTTTGCGCCAGTCATATCCTCAAATACTGATATAACAAAATATTGGTTAATACTCTAAGGTTCGTTATTCATTTCGATGGCGAGGCGACGGGGCTGATGCGAGCTGAGGGGAGCGGCAGATGAGGAAGAGCCTTTCACGTGTCGTCGCTGTGATGGCCCTGGCCATGGCGGCGCAGGCCTTGCCGGCGCGGGCGCAAACGATCGATCTCGCCCTCGGTGCGGGGTACCAATCTTTCGATTTCGGCGGTCAGGGCTCGGGGCTGCCGACGTTCTCCTTCAGCCTGGCCGGGCCGGGAACGTTCTCGATCGTGGATTCGTATCTCAGCGGTGATCAGTTCCGGATCAACGTGACATCATCCACGGGCGTGACGATCTTCTCAGGGCTCACATCCACGCCCGCGCTCGGGAGTTACGCGGGCTCGGCTTTAGACGCGTTGCAGAATCCCGCCTTCAGCTCGGCGCAGATCCACCTGAGCGCCGGCACCTACACGGCCGGCGGGTTTGCCGAGGCGAGCCCCTACGGAGCCGGCGGGGCGTTTGCCGGCCTGTTCGAATCCAGCGCCGCTGCCGGTGCCGGTGGCGCGTCCGGTGGCGCGCCCTCGCCCGAGATCAACGCGATCCTGGGTCTCGCGCTCGCCGGCGGCACCGTGACCTTCCTGCGTCGCAGGCGTCGCGAACAGTCCGGGCCGGCCGCCGCCTGAGAGCGCCGCCGTGGCCGACATCCTGGCCGGGCCGGGTATGGCCCTCGCGCGCCCGTCGAGCCCGCCGGTCCACGCCGCGCGCTGGAGCCTGCTGGTCTTTGCCTGCGGCACCTCCCTGTCGGCCGCCCTGCAGCGCCTGCTGCTCGAGCCCGATCCGGGCCTTCAGCGCCTCGTCGAACTCAAGTTCGGCGAGGTGTTCGCAGCGCTGGCGACGGCGGTCCTCCTGTTCACCGCCCGTGAGGTCCGCCCAGCGCTGACGCGGTCCGACCTCGGTATCCTGGTCGCCGGTGCGCTCACGTGGTTCCTGCCCGAGCCCCACGCGGTCTACGCCGGCATGACGCTCGTCGCGGCGTGGTTCCTCGTCCGGCGCTCGGAAGACCGTCTGCTCGCCGATATCGGTCAGATCTGGCTGGCGCTGTCGGTGTGCGAATTGTGGAGCAAGCTCGTCTTCAAGCTGTTCTACCACGCCATCGAGCCGTTCGAGGTGGCCGTGATGGCCTGGGTCGGGCGCCTCGCGTTTCCCGGCCTGCACGCCACCGGCGTCTATCTCAGCACCCGCCCGGACTGGTCGATCGTGATGCTGGAGGGCTGCTCGGCGTTCCACAACCTGTCGCTGGCGGCCCTGATCTGGCTGTGCGTGCTCAAGATCGCCGGGCGACCGATCGGCCGCGGGGCGCTGGGAGCCCTGGCGGCGAGCGCAATCCTGGTCGTCGCGATCAACATCGCCCGGATCCTGGCGATGCTGCCGTCGGCCGAGGCCTATCATCACTGGCACGACGGGGCCGGCTCGGTGACCGTGGCGCTGGTCTCGGTGGCGGCCTCGCTGCTGCCGATCATCATCCATGTCGAGAGGTCGCCGTGCCCGGTCGCGCGTCCCGTTTGACCAGAGCCGACCGCGCGGGCCTGGGCGCCCTGTGCCTGCTGCTCGCCCTGTCGGTCTCGATGCGGGTCCAGGCCTACGGGACCGGCGCGCCCACCCCGGAACCGGCCGCCGCCGTCGCGGCGGTCGATCTCGGCGCGGGCGTGGTCCTGACCCGGACCGAGGCCGTGCGCCGGGTGATCTGGACCGCCGCGTGCCCGCGCCCGGTGGTGGCCGACTTCGTCGAGCCCTCGCCCCATGGCACGGACACGTCCCTCGCCGCGCCGCGCGATCCGAACGACCGCGTCGTCTACGTCTACCGGGGCTGGACTCTCGACGGCCCCCGGGCCGCGATGGCGCTGGGCGTCCTGCATGTCGTGCACCGGGCCGGCGCCGTCCTGCGGATGCGTTCGGCCTCGGCGCGGACCGCGCTGGCCGTGAAGCTGGTCGTGCCGGCGGGATGCGACACCGCGCCGGACGAGGCCATGGCCGCATTGCGGCGGGTGCGGGACTAGCGCATCGTACTGGATGTCGGGACCGGTGCGATGCACGAACTCCTTGGTTCGCATCATCTTTTTTCTGGAAAGCCGGCCGCAACCCTTCCGGACGATGCCCTCGACCCGGGCTTCGGCGGAGACATGCGCCGCCCGGCATGTCCGCTCGCGCGGGCCTGTTCCGGGATCGCCTTCCCTGACGGTCCGGGTGTCCGGGAAAGGGTCGCGCATCATCCGCGAGGGGGACGCCCTAATCCGCGACGATCACCCGGTTCGGCAATTCGTCCGGATCGTGGGGGCCGGCCGGGAGGTGCTGCGCCAGGCAGGCACCGATGCGCTCCACCGCCACGGTCAAGCCGCCCTCGATCTCGCCGCGCGCCAGCGCCCCGCCGAGTTCGGCCAGGATGCCGTCCCAGGCTTGCGCCGGGATGCGCCCGAGCACGCCGAGATCCGTGACGATCTCGGCATGGCGCTCGGCCAGGGACAGGTAGAGCAGCACGCCGGTGCGGGACCGGGTCCGGCTCAGGCCCCGGGACCAGAACGCCCGCTGCCCGGCCTCCCGGGCCCGGGCGCTGCGCAGGCGGCGCGGCACCAGGGCGAGGCGCAGCCGCTCGATCTGGCTCAGGCCCAGGATCGCGGCGACCAGGGCCGCCTGCGCCAGCAGGATCGTGACCGCACTCCAGCCGGTCAGCGCGATCAGCGGCCAGGGCAGGATCAGCCCGGCGATCAGGGCGGCGAGCAGCACCACGGAGCGGTAGGCGCCAGCGCGCCGGCCGACCATCACGACGATCTCGCCGGACGTGCCGGCTTCGGCCCGGGACACCGCCTGGGCGAGGCGTTCGCGCGCCTCCGGGGGGAGAACGTCCGCGATCCTACCAGTCACCCGAGGCTCCCCCGCCGCCGGAGGAGCCGCCCCCGCCGGAAAATCCGCCGCCGAAGCCGCCGGACGAACCGCCGTCCGAGTAGCCGCCGCTCCATCCGCCCGAGCCCGGGCCGGGCAGGAACACGATGCCGCCGCCCCGCCCGGCCCGTCCGCCCCGGTTCATGCGCCAGGCCACGAACAGGACGATCAGGAACAGGGCGATGAAGATCGCGACCTGCCCGGGATCGACCTCGTCGCTGCGGACCTGCGGCTTGCGTTGCCACTCCTGCGCATCCCCCGACAGGATCCCCAGGATCCCGTCGACGCCGGCATCGATCCCGCCGTAATAGTCGCCGGTCTTGAAGCGCGGCGTGATCGCGCTGGCGATGATCACCCGGGACAGCGCGTCCGTCAGTGCGCCCTCGAGCCCGTACCCGACCTCGATCCGAACCTTGCGCTCGCTCGGCGCCACCAGCAGCAGGGCGCCGTTGTTGGTCTTGGCCTGCCCGAGCTTCCAGTCCCGGAACAGGCGGTTGGCGTAATCCTCGACGGTCGTGCCCTGCAGGTTGGGCACGGTCGCCACCACGACCTGGTCCGAGGTCTTGTCCTCGTGCGCCTTCAGCTTGGCCTCGAGCGTCCCGCGCTGGTCCGGCGTGAGGATGCCGGCCGCGTCGACCACGCGGCCGGTCAGCGGTGGGAAGGTCAGGTCGGCTGCCAGCGCGCCGACCGCGTAGACGGCCAGGCACCCGAACAGCACGACCAGCGCGAGGAGGAGCCGCACCACCGTGGTGAGGCTCAAGCCCATGAGCCGCATCGATCTATCCGCGCTGTCTCTAGAACTTCACGTTCGGCGGACGGTCGGAGTTGGGCGTGGCCGAGAACGTCTCCATCGGCTTGGACTCCGGATACATGATCGCGGCGATCCAGCGGCCCGGGATGGTGCGCAGCTCGGTGTTGTAGGCCTGGACCGCCCCAATATAGTCGCGCCGCGCCACGGCGATGCGGTTCTCGGTGCCTTCGAGCTGCGATTGCAGAGCCAGGAAGTTCTGGTTCGACTTCAGGTCGGGGTACTTTTCCACCGTAACCAGCAGGCGCCCGAGGGCCCCGGACAGCTGGTTCTGCGCGTCCTGGAATTCCTTGAACTTCTGCGGGTCGCTCACCGTCGAGGCGTCGACCTTCACGCTCGACGCCTTGGCGCGCGCCTCGGTCACGCCGATCAGCACGTCCTTCTCCTGCTGGGCGTAGCCCTTCACGGTCTCGACCAAGTTGGGGATCAGGTCGGCCCGGCGCTGGTACTGATTCTGCACCTCGCTCCAGGACGACTTCGCCTGCTCCTCCAGGGTCGGCACGCGGTTGATCGCGCCGCAGCCCGAGAGGCCGGTGGCAACCAGCAGGACCGTGAGCGCGCTCAGCAGGCGCGCCGCCGCGGAGGAGGGGCGCAGGGCGCCGGCATTCAGCATCGAAACCATTCCGGGGAACTCCCTTCCGGGCGAGGCCCGGTACACCGATCACAGTTCCGAGAGATAAGGCCGCGCCTTGTCAAGGTAAGGGCCGCGCCGGATTCGCGCTTGAGGGCAGGCGGTGCGACCCGGTAAGGGCCTCGGCAACGGCCGGGACCGGCACGCGTTCGAGACAGCATGGGCGAGACCGCACGGGGACCCGGGATGGATGCAGAACTCGCCGACCACGTCAGGGCCGCGGCGGCGGCGGCGAGGCGCCACGCGCTGGCCTTCCGTGCGCCTGTGGACAAGGACGCGCTGCCCTGGTCGGTGATCGAGGCCTTCGACGCCCGGGTCCGCGGCCATGTCGAGCGCGACCGGCGGATCGAGGAGGAGCGCGACCGGGTGCTGATCGCTGCCGTGAACCTCGCCGAGACCCCGGGCGAGGAGGGGGAGGACGCGGTCGCGGCCGCCCGCGCCGACCTCGTGGACGCCATCGACTACCTGGAGCAGGCTGTCCTGCGCTTCGGCGTGGTCAACCGGCAGGGCGCGAAGCTCGGTCACGGCGCGTACGGCCAGCCGGTCGGCGCGCGGGATTGGCGCGGCCCCCCGGGGGCCGCCAAGACGAGGCCGTAGGCATTCGCGAGACGCGTCCGACCGCGGCGACCGTGAGCCGCCTCGACCTCAAGACGCTGCGCCTGTTCGCGGCGATCTGCGAGGCCGGGACGCTCAACGGCGCGGCAAGGCGGGCGGCGATCGCCCCCTCGGCGGTGAGCAAGCGCCTGGCCGAGCTGGAGCGCGCGCTGGGCTGCGCCCTCCTCACCCGCGAGCCCCGGGGGATGCGCCCGACGCCGGCCGGCGAGACGCTGCTGCACCACACCCGCCGGATGCTGGCGAGCGCCGAGCAGATGGCGCTCGAACTGGCCGAGCACGCGCACGGCGTGCGCGGCTTCGTCCGGATGCTCGCCAACCTGTCGGCGATCGTGCAGTTCCTGCCCGAGGACCTCCAGGCCTTCCTGGCTGCGCAGGAGCAGATCCGCGTCGATCTGGCGGAGCGGCCGAGCGGCGGCGTGGTGCTGGGCGTCGAGGAGGGCGCGGCCGATCTCGGGATCTGCGCCGGCGGCACCGACACCCGTTCGCTCACCGCCTACCCGTATCGCGGCGACCGCCTGGTCCTGGTGATGCCGGCCGACCATCCGCTGAGCGGGCACGCCGCCGTCGCCCTCGCCGACACCCTCGACTACGACCATGTCGGCCTGCACGTGGAGAGCTCGATCTACGCCGCCCTGCGGGACGAGGCCCGGCGCCTCGGGCGGCCCCTGCGCCTGCGGATCCACGTTCCGAGCTTCGACGGGATCTGCCGGATGGCGCAGGCCGGGATGGGCCTCGGCACGATCCCCGAGGGGGTCTTCGCCCTGCTCGGGCCGCAGCTGAACCTCGCGGCGGTGCCGCTGACCGACCCCTGGGCGACGCGGACGCTCACCCTGGTGGTCCGCCCCGGCGCCCTGCCGCCCGCCGCCGCCCTGTTGCTGGATCACCTGCGCACGGCCGGGGGATAGGAGGGGCTTCCGTTCGCGTGCGGAGAACGCAGGCTCGCGCATGGCGTTTGGACATCGCCCGGAAGCCGGTCGTATCCTCCGGGCAAAGACAGGGAGAGAACGACGGTGTCAGGTCCGCTCAGCGGGATCCGTGTGCTGGAACTCGGCCAGCTCATCGCCGCGCCCTTCGCCACCAAGCTCCTCGCCGAGTTCGGTGCCGAGGTGATCAAGGTGGAGGCGCCCGACGGCGGTGACCCCCTGCGCACCTGGCGCAAGATGCACGGCGACACCTCGCTGTGGTGGTATCTCCAGTCGCGCAACAAGAAGTCGATCGCGGTCAACCTGAAGACCCCGGAGGGGCTCGACATCGTCAAGCGACTCGCTGCCAGCGCCGACGTGGTGGTCGAGAACTTCCGGCCCGGCGGCCTGGAGAAGCTGGGGCTGGGTTGGGACGTGCTCTCGGCCCTCAACCCGTCGCTCACGATGGTGCGCATCTCCGGCTATGGCCAGACCGGGCCGTACCGTGACCGGCCGGGCTTCGGCGCCATCGGCGAGGCCATGGGCGGGCTGCGCTACACCACCGGTTCCCCGGACAGCCCGCCGGCCCGGGTCGGCGTCAGCATCGGCGACACCCTGGCCTCGCTCCACGGCGTGATCGGCGCGCTGATGTCGATCCTGAACGTCAAGGTCAACGGCGGCGCCGGGCAGGTGGTGGACGTCTCGCTGGTCGAGAGCGTGTTCAACGTCATGGAGAGCTTGGTCCCCGAATACGACCTGCTCGGCGAGATCCGCACCCGCACCGGCGGCGCGCTGCCCGGCATCACCCCGTCCAACACCTACCCGACCCAGGATGGCGGCTACGTCGTGATCGCCGGCAACAGCGACCCGATCTTCCGCCGACTGATGCAGGCCATCGGGCGCCCCGACCTCGCCGAGGACCCGCGGATGCGCTCCAACGAGGGCCGCTCGCAGCACGCCGCGATGCTCGACGGCGTGATCGGAGACTGGTCGAAGGCAAGGAGCGTCGCGGACGCGCTGGCCGCCCTGGACGCCGCGGACGTGCCGGCGGGGCGGATCTACTCGGTGGCCGACATCGTCGCCGACCCGCACTACCAGGCCCGCGACATGATCCTTCAGGCCGAGCTGCCCGGCGGCACCCAGGTGAAGATGCCCGGCATCGTGCCGAAGCTGTCCGGCACCCCCGGGGCGGTGCGCTGGCCGGGGCCGGCGCTCGGCGCCCACACCGACGCGGTCCTGGCCGATCTCGGCCTGGACGCGGTCGCGATCCAGACGCTGCGCGATGCGGGAGCCGTGAAATGAGCGAGGCCACGATGCTGGTCCAGGAGGTCGCGCCCCGCGACGGCCTGCAGATCGAGGCGGCCTGGGTCGAGACCGCCGACAAGATCGCCCTGGTGGACGCGCTCTCGGATGCGGGCTTCTCCCGCATCGAGGTCTCGTCCTTCGTTTCTCCCAGGGCGGTACCGGCCCTGCGCGACGCCGCCGAGGTCTTCGCCGGGATCCGCCGCCGGCCCGGCACGGTCTACGTGGCGCTCGTCCCGAACCCGAAGGGCGCCGAGCGGGCGCTGGCCGCCGGGGTCGGCGAGATCAACCTCGTCGCCTCCGTGAGCGAGACCCACAACCGCGCCAACATGGGCATGAGCCCGGACGACTCGATCGCGGGCTTCTCCCGCATCATGGCGACCGTGACGGGCTCGGCCGTCCTGACCAATGCGACGGTCGCCACGGCCTTCGGCTGCCCGTTCGAGGGCGACCAGCCGGCCGACGCGGTCGTCGCGCAGGTGGAGCGCTATCGTGCGCTCGGCATCACCGGCGTGACGCTCGCCGACACCACCGGCATGGCCAACCCGCGCCAGGTCGAGCGCCTCGTCGCCCGCGTCCTGCAGATCGTCCCGGCCGAGCATCTGACGCTGCATTTCCACAACACCCGCGGGGTCGGCCTCGCCAACGTGCTGGCGGCCTGGCAGGCGGGCGCGCGCCGCTTCGATGCGGCGCTCGGCGGCCTGGGCGGCTGCCCGTTCGCCCCGGGCGCCACCGGCAACATCTGCACCGAGGATCTGGTCAGCATGGCCCACGAGATGGGGATCCCGACCGGCCTCGACCTGCCGGCCCTGATCGCCCTGTCCCGGGACCTGCCCCGGCTGGTCGGCCACCCGGTGCCCGGTCAGGTCGCCCAGGCGGGCCGGCCCTGCGACCTGCACCCGGTCCCACGGGCCGCCTGACACCGACGATCACAGCGCGAAAAAGCCGCTCACCGAAGGCGGCCCCGCGCATCCGGCTCGTCCGCGACGGGGCGGCCGGACTTCTCCAGGGAGGAACACGATGGCCATCGCGGTGACCGGCGCCCCCGCGCGCCCAGAGGATGTGACCGAGGCCGGCATCGTCCGGAAGGTGGCGTGGCGGCTGATGCCGCTGATCATGGTCTGCTACCTGTTCGCGTTCTTCGACCGGATCAACATCAGCTTCGCCAAGTTCCAGCTGCAGAGCGACCTCGGCTTCAGCAACGTCGCCTACGGGCTCGGCGCCAGCATGTTCGTCGTCGGCTACGTCATCTTCGAGGTGCCGTCGAACCTGTTCCTGTACCGGGTCGGCGCGCGCCGCTGGATCGCCCGGATCATGATCTCCTGGGGGATCGCCACCGCGCTGATGATCTTCATCCGCACGGAATGGCACTTCTACACACTGCGCTTCATCATCGGCGCCATGGAGGCCGGCTTCGCGCCCGGCATCCTGTACTATCTGACCCTGTGGTTCCCGGCCTCGCATCGCGGGCGGATCACCTCGTTCCTGTTCGTGGCCTCGGCGTTCTCGGGCATCCTCGGGGCCCCGGTGGCCGGCCTGATCCTCGGGGGCCTCAACGGCGTCGCCGGGCTCGCCGGCTGGCAATGGCTGTTCCTGGCCGGCGGCCTGCCCTGCCTCGTGCTCGGCGCCCTGGTGCTGATGCGCCTCGACGACCGGATCTCCGATGCGCGCTGGCTGTCGCAGCCGGAGAAGGACCTGCTGTCCGCCCGGATCGCCCACCACAACCGCGAGATCGGCGACCATTCGCTGCTCGGCGCCCTCCGCCAGCCCGGCTTCCTGATGATCGGGCTGGTCTACTTCCTCCTCCAGATCGGCTCATACGGACTGAATTTCTGGGGGCCGGACCTGATCAAGACCGCCAGCGGCAGCAGCGCCGCCTATGTCGGCCTCCTCACGGCGGTCCCGTACATCTGCGGCGCGATCAGCATGGTGGTGGTCGGGCGCCTGTCAGACGCCTCGGGCGAGCGGCCGAAATTCGTCGCCGCGCTGGCGATCGCCGCGGCCATCGGGTTCTTCACCGCCGGCCTGTTCGACCGGCAGATCGTGCCGCTGATGATCGCGCTGGCGCTGCTCGGATCCGGCATCGTCGCCTCGATCCCGACCTTCTGGACCCTGCCGGCCAAGCTCGTCACCGGCGTCGGCGCGGCCGGCGGCATCGCGCTGATCAACACGCTCGGCCAGTTCGGCGGCATCGTCAGCCCGGTGATGGTCGGCTGGGTCAAGGACCTGACCGGATCGACCACGCCGGCCCTCTACGTCATCGGGTCGCTCTGCCTGGTGGCGGCCGGCCTCCTGCTGTTCGCCATGCCGGCGAGCCTGCGCCGGAGCGACCGCGGCCCCTGAACGGCTTGCCGAGCCGCTACTCCGGGCTCAGCCCGACGGCGTAGCGGAAATCGCTGGGCGTCAGGCCGAAGCGGTTCTTGAAGCGGCGCGTGAAGTAGACCCGGCTGGTGAAGCCGCAGCCGGCGGCCAGGGTCGCGATCGTCAGGTTGGTGAAGGCCGGGTCGGTCAGGCGGTCGGCCGCGACCTCGAGCCGGCGTTGCCAGATCCAGTCGGAAACGTGCTGGCCGCGCTCGTGGAACAGTTCCTCGAGCCGGCGCAGCGACACGCCGACCGCGGCCGCCAGCTGCGGCGGGTCGAGGGTCGGATCGCCGAGGTTCGCCTCGACATGCGCCTTGGCCCGCTGGACCAGCACGTTGCCGCTCAGCGGCTGCGGCAGGTCCAGCGCCATCCGCTCGGCGATGCTCGCGACGATCAGGTCCACGCCGATCGACCCCATGCGGGCGGCCGCGATCGGGTCGAGCTGGTGATGCATGCGGCTCAACTCCACGAAGTAGCCCGTCGCCAGGTTCGCGGTGGCCAGGTCCGCGCCCACGGTCCGGGCCGCGTAGCGGTGTGCCGGCCCGAGCACGTCCTCCAGCCTTTCGCGCGGCATCTTCAGGTACAAGGATTGATTGCCCGGGCTCGTCGTCATCACCGTCGGCTGATGCTCGATCACCACCAGGTCGCCCGGCCGCTGCGTCGAGACCCGATCCCGCTGCTCGACCGTCATGGTGCCGGCGAGCGTGAGGCCCACGCTGATGCAGCCCGCGTCACCCAGGCGGCGGATCTTGCCGGGTGTCGCCTCGCTGCGCAGTGGACCCTCCGAGACCCGGGTCAAGGTGAGCGGGCCCAGCGTGGCGATCTCCAGCCGGGCCTCGAAGGGCGCGGCGTCGAGCTGCTGCTGTTCAAGGGGTAGGCGCTGCTCTTCCAGGGTCTCCAGCCAGCGTTTGAAACGCGCATCGATAGGAATATTATCGGTCGAAAACAATAATTTCATAGGTAAAATTCCGTTCTCGACGATGACACACGCTGAACAACGGCGCCACGGATCTCCGAAGTATTTGAGCCGAGCCTTGATCTATGACCGAAATTTATCCTGCTAGATTTAATACTTGTCGGACTTATGAGGCTACGAGGAAGGTGTTGCGGCAATGTATACAAAAAATTTCATTGCGTATGCAAGCACGGCGCAGCATGGCCGATGCGGATTCACGTCGCGCGGGCGGGACAATCCCTGACCCGTCTCACGCTGCTTGGAACAGAAGCAGGACGGCGTGTCGCGACGGCGATGCGATCGCGCGCGAGCCTTGCCTTCGTTGCGATGGACCGGTGGGCCGCTACAGGGTGCCGATAAGGGCCGCGATCCGGTATTCCCGCGGCGACAGGCCGTGGCATTCCTTGAACCGGCGGGCGAAATGGGCCTGGTTGGCGAAGCCGCAGCCGAAGGCCACGGCGCCGATCTGCAGGTGGGCGCAGCTCGGGTCGGCCAGGCGCTTGGCGGCCGCCGCGAGACGACGCTGCCAGATCCAGTCGGAGATCTGCTGGCCGCGCTCGTGGAACAGCTCCTGCAGCCGGCGCAGCGACACGCCCACCGCCGCCGCGAGCTGGGGCGGGTCGAGGGTGGGGTCGCCGAGGTTGGCCTCGACGAACGCTTTGGCGCGCTGGACCACGACGGTCCCGTGCAGCGGCTGCGGCACCTCCTTGGCCATCCGCTCGGCGATGCAGGCCACGATCAGGTTCAGTCCGATCGTCGACATCCGCTCGGCCGAGTCCGGATCGAGCCGGTGGCGTATCTGGATCAGCTCGCGGAAGAACGTCGACGCCAAGCTGGTCGTGGCCAGTTCCGCCCCCATGGACAGCGCGGTGTAGAGCCGGGTCGGCCCGAGCACGCTCTCGAGGCGTTCGCGCGGCAATTCCAGGAACACGGCTTGGCTGCCCGGGCTCGTCGTCACCACGGACGGCCGATGATCGAGCACCACGATGTCGCCGGGCTTCTGGACCGAGTCCCGGCCGTCCTGAAGGCAGGTCGACGTGCCGGAGAGCTTGAACAGCACGACGGCCATGCCGGCCCGCTCGTGCTGGCGCGCGGCGTTGGGGGTCGTCTCGTTGCGCAGCGCGCCCTGCGTGACCCGCGTCATTCGCAGGGTGCCGACGTTGGCGAACTCCATCTTGCCGGCGAACGGGCTGTCGTCGAGGCGCGCGATCTCGATCGGCACCAGCCGCTCGAACAGCGTCTCCCGCCAGATCTTGAAGCGGTCCTTCGCGTGGAGGTTGTCGGTCGTGAATACGGGCTGCACGGGTGCTGTCCCCTGGCGATGCCGGGCGATGCGGTGGTCTACGGGGTGCCCACGAAGGCCGCGTGGCGATACTCCCGGGGAGCCATGCCGTAGCGTTCCTTGAAGCGGCGGGAGAAGTGGGCCTGGTTGGCGAAGCCGCAGCCGAAGGCCAGGGATCCGATCGGCATTTGGGCGCAGCCCGGGTCTGCGAGGCGCTTGGCCGACGCCTCCAGGCGGCGCTGCCAGATCCAGTCGGAAATGTGCTGGCCGCGCGCGTGGAACAGTTCCTGGAGCCGGCGCAGCGACACGCCCACCGCCGCCGCGAGCTGGGGCGGGTCGAGGGTCGAGTCGCCGAGATGGGCCTCGACATGGGCCTTGGCGCGCTGGACCACGACGGTGCCGTGCAGGGGCTGGGACACGTCGAGCGTCAGGCGCTCGGCGATGCTGGCGACGATCAGGTCCACGCCGACCGACGCCATCCGGGTGGCCGAGTCAGGGTCGAGCCGGTCGCGCAACCGGACAAGCTCTTGGAAGAACGTGACCGTCAGCCCCGTCGAGACGACGTCGGCGCCCATCGTCAGGGATGTGTAGCGCCGGGTGGACCCGAGCACGCTCTCCAGGCGCTCCCGGGGCAGCTCCAGGAACAGGGACTGGCTGTCCGTGCTCGACTCGTGCGCGGCCGGACGATGATCGATCACCACGACCTCGCCGGGGCGCTGCACCGAACTGCGGCCATCCTGGCTGCGCTTCGACGTGCCGGCGACCTTGAAGATCACCACGACGGTGCCGTCCTTGCCGTTGCGCCGGATCAGCCCGCGCGTCGCCTCGCTGCGCATGGCGCCGTGCGTGACGCGGGTCAGCACCAGCGGGCCGACGCTCGCGGCTTCAAGCTTGGCCCGGAAGGGACGGTCGTCGAGGCGCGTCTGCTCGAGGGGGACACCCCGGCTGAAAATCGCCTCCCGCCAGCGCCGAAAGCTGTGCAGGGGGTTAAGACCCTCGGTCGAAAACAATGCTTCCATAAGTAAATTTTTCGATCGACCGGCATTTCGCGCGGCCGGAACAAGGGATCCGCGTCGCCAGACAAGCGCCGTCCGATACATATTGTATATTATTTTCAGCCTCAAGGGATGCATTTGAGCAACCTGAGGTGAAATTGGCAACTCACCGCCGGTGGGGGCCTTCGCGGATGTCGATCACTGGGGCGGACCTTCGGGCCGTCGTTCGACAGAGGCGGGGTTTTGATAACGCGAGATTGAACAGCAGATCCTGACATGATCAACGAACCCGAAGCCCGCTCTTCCTTCCTGCTCGAGAAAGTCGGCGCGATCGTCGCCGCTTACGTGTCGCGAAACCCTGTGGGGGCAGGGGATCTGCCGGTGCTGATCGATCAGGTCCATGCCGCGATCTCGGTGCTCCAGCGCAATCCCGCCGGCTCCGCCCGGTCCTGGACCGGCCCGGCCGCCGCGGAGGTCGAGGCCTCGATCGGCGAGAACGGCCTGATCAGCTTCATCGACGGCCGGTCGTACAAGACGCTGAAGCGCCACCTCACCGCCAACGGTCTCACCCCGGAGCGCTACCGCGCCAAGTTCGGCCTGCCGGCCAACTACCCGATGGTGGCTCCCGGCTACGCCAAGCGGCGTTCGGAGATCGCCCGGGCGATCCAGCTCGGTAACCAGGCGGCCTGAACGATGGCCTGCGCCATGACCCATCCGGTTCACGGGCTGCCCGAGGCGGATCGCTCCGTGGAGATCCTCGAGCGGATCGCCGGAACGCTCCGCATGCCGGTCGCCGCCTTCCTGCCGGACGAGCCCGAGCCGCGCGAGGCCGTGGCTCAGGCGGCGGATCTCGTGACGGCCTTCATGGCGATCGAGACCGTCGCCGCGCGCCGCACCTGCCTCGCCTTCGTGCGTGCCATGGCGCGCCCTTGAGGCCTCGGGAAACCGGGGCCGGAACGGACAGGGCCGTTTCCGCGGGGTGCGGAAACGGCCCTGTCCGTCGTCATGCTTGTCCGTGGATTGCGGGGCTCGGCCCCGCCGATACCCGCGGCGTCAGAACACGTGGCGCAGCAGGAAGAACAAGGTCGCGGCCAGCGTGATGGCGGCCGGCAGGGTCAGGATCCAGGCGAGGGCCACGTTGCGCACCGTGGCCATCTGCAGGCCCGAGCCGTTGGCGGCCATCGTCCCGGCGACGCCCGAGGACAGGATGTGCGTGGTCGAGACCGGAAGGCCGTAGAGTTCGGCAAGCCCGATCGTCCCCGCGGCGACCATCTCGGCCGACGCGCCCTGGGCGTAGGTGAGGTGGGTCTTGCCGATCTTCTCGCCCACCGTGACGACGATGCGCTTCCAGCCGACCATGGTGCCGAGGCCGAGCGCCAGGGCGACGCAGACCTTCACCCAGCCCGGGATGTAGCGGGTGCCGTTGTTGAGCAGCCCGGTGTAGCTCTTCAGGGTCGACTTCTCGGCCTCGGACAGATCAGCCCCGGCGTTGGGCAGCAGCCGCACCGCGTCGGCGGTGAGGTACATGGCGTTGCGCAGGTTCTCGGTCTGGGCGGCCGGGACGGTGCGGATCGCGCCGTAATTCTTCACGCTGGCGGCGATGTCGGTCGCGAGGGCGGAGAGCGCGGCGTAGACCGGCGGCCGGTTCAGGTCCTTGGACTTGAGGGCGTCCGTCACCGTCCGGCGCGCCTGCGCCGTCTCCGGCTGGGGAGCGCCGGGGGCCCGGGCGGAGAACACTTGGCTCGCCGCCGCCGAGGTCTGGATGAAGGCCGGGGTCGTGTCGTCCGACATGGTGCGGTTCAGCGCGTAGGCGGTGGGCGCCGCGCCGATTAGGATCAGCATGATCAGGCCCATGCCCTTCTGGCCGTCGTTGCCGCCGTGGAAGAACGACACCAGCGTGCAGGTCAGGATCAGGAGGCTGCGGATCCACAGCGGCGGCGGCGCCTCGCCCTTGGGGGCCTCGTAGAGGTCCTTGCGGCGCACCGCGAATTTCAGGGCCAGCAGCAGCAGCGCCGCGAGGGCGAAGCCGCACAGGGGCGAGAACAGCAGCGCCTTGAACACATTGAACGCCTGGTTCCAGTCGACGCCGGCGGTGCCGTCGCCGCCGCCCATCAGCTGGTTGGCGAGGCCGACGCCCAGCACCGAGCCGATCAGCGCATGCGACGAGGAGTTCGGCAGGCCGAAGGCCCAGGTCCCGAGGTTCCAGATGATGGCGGCGAGCAGCAGCGCGAAGATCATCGCGTAGCCGGCTCCCGAGCCGACATGCAGGATCAGCTCCACCGGCAGCAGGGTGACGATGGCGTAAGCCACCGCGCCCGAGGACAGCATCACCCCCAGGAAGTTGAAGAAGCCCGACCAGACCACCGCCACCAGCGGCGGCATCGAGTGGGTGTAGATGACGGTGGCCACCGCGTTGGCGGTGTCGTGGAACCCGTTCACGAACTCGAAGGCGAGGGCGATCAGCAGCGCGAGCCCGAGCAGCGCGAAGGCCCCGTAGGCCAGCGGCGCCTCGCCGACGGCGTTCATGTCGGCGATGAGGCTCACCACCGCGTAGCCGAGCCCGGCCACCAGAACCGCCAGGAAGGCGACGACGCCCCCCAGATGGATCCCGTGCTCGAGGCGCGGACCGCCCGCGGGCCTGTTCCCCACCCCGTGTTGCGGAATGACGGCGGAATCGGACATGGGCCCTCGCGTTGAATCGTCTTCGGAAGCGAGGCGGGATTAAGATTGTGGGATGACGTTTCAGTGACATTTTACCGAAGGTATTCAGCGAAGCATTATATTCGTGCGCCTACCGCCGACGATCCAAAAATATCAATCTGCACGAAGTCTATTCCGCCCACTTCGAGGTCTGGGCCGGGGTGTTTACTGATACGACCGCGCCCGGTTCCGGTACCGGACATCCGTCCGGCGATGGCCCGCACCGATCGACGGGGAGGCGTCCGGCCTGGAGTGCAGCGTGACGCGTTTGCGGAGCCGCGGTCGCGGCGCTGGAAGCAAAGCGCTAGATGAAGATGACCCTGGATTTGCGCCGGCTAAGATGTCTGGCTGTTGCTGACAGGATACACGCGATGATTCAGGGCTTTGTGAATGGATTATGACGCATTCGCGTTCGCGGAAGTGGCTAAATCTCCCGCCGCAGGCCGAAGGGCCGCAGGCTTGGGGGCCAGGAATGAGTGTTCGCTATGGGGTCTCGATCGCGGCCTTGATGGTCGCCGCGTGCGGGTCGGGGGTGCAGGCGCAGACCGTCAACACCACGGCCTCCGACGTCAACGTGCTCAACCTGCTGGCGCCGTACCTGGCGCTCAACGCAACGGCGGCCGGGCAGGCGACGCTGAGCCTGAACCTGGCGCAGACGATCGCCCTCAACACCGGCGCGGACCTCGCCCGGCAGCAGGTGGCGATCAGCGACAAGAACCTGCTCAGCGCGGCGAGCAACGCCCTGTCGTCCTCGGGGCTCGGCAGCTACGGCGTCGCGGCCAACATCGCCGGCGGCCTGCCCGGACAGACGCCGATCAACGGCATCGTCCCGCAGCAACGGGTCGGCGGCCTCGGTGCGCAGCTCGGCCCGATCTACCAGCGCGGGACCGCCCAGGGCGTGAACGGCGCCCTCGGCGGCGTGGTCAACCTGCTGGTCAACGCCAACACGTTCACGGGCAACAACCTCGGCGTCGCCAAGAACTACTTCGCCAACGGCGCGGCCAACAACCCGAGCGTGACACCCGCCAACTACGTGGCGGTGCCGGCCGTGGCGCCCGCGGGCTACGGGCTGCCGACGTATGACGGCCTGCCCAACACCACCAACAGCGTCTACGACCGCGCCTACGGGGTCACCAACACCCAGCCGGGCCAGGACGTCTACGGCTCGTCGCGCCCGGTCCAGGTCGCGCCCGGCCGCATCAACCCGTTCGATCCGACGGCGCTGACCGGCCTCGCGACCAACGCCTCCTTCCCAAGCGGGCACACCACCTACGCGTTCACCAGCGGCTACCTGCTGGCGATGCTGGTGCCGCAGCAATACCAGAACGTGCTGCTGCGGGCCTCCGAGTACGGCGAGAGCCGGATCGTGCTCGGCGTCCACTACCCCCTCGACGTGATCGGCAGCCGGGCGCTGGCGGCCTACGACCTGGCCCAGGCGTTCACGAACCCGGCCTACGTCAACAACGCCGCGGTGACCGGCGTGGCGATCAACCTGCCGAACCAGTTCGTGCAGGCGCAGGGGCAGCTTCAGGCCTATCTCGCCGCCCAATGCGGCAACACCGTCGCGGCCTGCGCGAGCGGCGCCGCCAACAGCGCCGGAAACCCCTATCTCCCGTCGGCCGCCACCCAGGCCGCCTACCAGCAGCGCCTGACCTACGGCCTGCCGACCCTGACCTTCGCCCAGGCCCCGCGCGAGGCGGCCCCCGCCGGCGGACCCGACGCCGCGATCCTGCTGGCGCCGCTCTACGGCGGATCGACCGCCGCCGCCCGCACGCTCGCCCCGCAGGGCGGCCTCTACGGCCAGCTCTCGACCGCCACGATCAACCAGATCGTCGTCAACACGCAGACCAACGCGCTCGCGGCCTTCTACGGCAGCCCGCTCAGCTACTGGAGCCGCATCGACCTCTATTCCGCCGCCGGCTATTTCGGAGCCGTCACCGGCACCCTGTGGATGGACACGAGCGACCGCCTCGGCATCGATGTCGGCGTCGGAACAGGCGGCGTGCTCTACGCCAACGGCACCATCGCGGGCACCGTCTCGGTCGGGGCCGGCGGCCTGCTCGGCGGCTCGGGCACGCTCGGCGGCCTCAACGCCCTCTCGGGCGGCACCGTGGCGCCGGGGAACTCGATCGGCACCCTCAACGTCGCCGGCGCGGTCGCCTTCGCGCCGGGCTCGGTCTACCGGGTCGAGGCCAACGCCGCCGGACAAGCCGACAAGATCGCGGCCGGCGGCGCCGTGACGCTCGGCGGCGGCACCGTGCAGGTCGTGGCTGCCTCCGGCGCCTATGGCCCGCGCACAACCTACGCGATCTTGAGCGCGGCCGGCGGCGTCTCGGGACGGTTCGACGGGGTCACGGCGAACCTCGCCTTCCTCAGCCCCGGCCTGCGCTACCTGCCCAACGACGTCGCCCTGACGCTGACCCGCAACGACGTCCCGCTGGCCGCCGGCGCCACCGGGCGCAACGGCGTCGCGTCCGCCAACGCGCTCCAGGCGGCCGGGTCCGGCCGGGCCTACGACGCCGCCCTGGCGTTCACCACCGCGGAGGCCGCCGACGGCTTCCGGGCGCTCGCTGGCGACATCCACGCCAGCACGGTGTCGACCGCCTACGAGACGGCGTTCTTCGTGCGCGAGGCGGTGCTCGACCGGCTGCGCTGGGGCGGGTCGGCCCCGAGCCTCGACGACGGCCGCGTGCCGGCGGCCTACAGCGCCGACCTGCCGGGCCGGACGCCCGTGGTGGCGAGCGTGCCGACGCGGATCCTCGACCCGCGGGTGTTCGGGCTCTGGGGCCAGGGCTTCGGCGCGTTCGGCACGGCCGGCGGGGGCGGCAACGCCTTCGACCTCGACCGGCAGATCGCCGGCTTCGCGCTCGGCGCCGACATCCGGCTGCCGAGCGGGCTCCGGTTCGGCTTGGTCGGCGGCTACACCGAGGCCAACCTCGACAGCGTCGGCCGGCAGGGCAGGGGCGCGCGGCTGGGCGCCGCCAGCCCATCCGAGAGCGCGACGCTCAAGAGCGGCTTCGGCGGCGTCTACGGCGGCACCGCGTTCGGCCCGATCGAAGTGCGGCTGGGCGCCCTCTACGCCGACACCGACACCCGCACCCGGCGCAGCGTCCTGTACGGCCTGGCGGACAGCCCGACCGGGCATGGCGGCGGCCACACCGTCCAGGGCTTCGGCGAGATCGGCTACCGGTTCACGCTGAGCGTGCCGTCGGCCCCGGCGTCGCGGGACGGACGGGCGGCGGCCTCCTACATCGAGCCGTTCGTGGGCGCGGCCTATGTCGGCATCCGGCGCGACGGGTTCGCCGAGACCGGCGGCGCAGCGGCGCTGGTCAGCTACGGGCGCGGCTACGACCTCGGCGCGGCGACCGTCGGCGTGCGGGGGCAGACGGGCTTCGATCTCGGCTTCGGTGTTCCGGTGACGGCGCACGGCCTGCTCGGCTACCGGCGGGCGTTCGGCGACGTCGTGCCGGCGGCCCTGCTGAGCTTCGGCACCGGCCCCGCCTTCCTGAGCGCGGGGGTGCCGATCGACCGGGACGCGCTGGTGGCCGGCGCCGGGCTCGACCTGGCGGTGGCGCCGAACGCGACGCTCGGCGTGGCCTATACCGGCCAAGTCGGCGCCCGGGCCCAGGACCAGGCCGTGAAGGGCAACCTGACCCTTCGGTTCTGAGGGGCCTCTGTCACACGGCTGACGCGGTCCGGCCGTTAGAGCCGCGCCCGACCGGGTGCGGCTCGAAATCCCTGATGCCACGCGCACTCGCCGACGATCCGGGCCGATCACGAGCGTGAACGAGGGATCCGCATGATTGACCCCACGGTGTCGGCCCTGTCCCTCGGTGCGCTGTTGGCCCTGATCCAGATCGCCAGCATCGCGATCGCGGGCCGGCGCATCGGGACGGTCCACGGCGCGTCCACCTTCCCGGCCGGTGCCCCGGTCTCCCTGGTCCGGCCGCTCCACGGGGTCGAGGCGTTCAGCGACGAGATGCTGGTCCGCAGCTTCCGCCTCGCCTATCCGGCCTACGAGTTGATCTTCTGCGTGGCCGACCCGGGCGATCCGATCGTCCCGCGGGTGCAGCGCCTGATCGCCGACCACCCGCAGGTGCCGGCCCGGCTGATCCTCGGCGACGAACGCGTGAGCGACAATCCCAAGCTGAACAATTGCGTCCGCGGCTGGCGCGCCGCCGCGCATGACTGGATCGTGCTCGCCGATTCCAACGTCGCGATGCCGCCGGATTATCTTCAGCGGCTGCAGGCGGCCTGGCGGTCCGACACCGGCCTGGTCTGCTCGACCCCGGCGGGCGCCCGGCCGGGCAGCTTCATGGCCGAGGTGGAATGCGCCTTCCTCAACACCCTGCAGGCCCGCTGGCAATACGCGGCCGAGGCGTTCGGCCTGGGCTTCGCGCAGGGCAAGAGCATGCTCTGGCACAAGCCGTTCCTGGAGGCCCGGGGCGGCCTTCAGGCGCTGGCCTCCGAGATCGCCGAGGATGCAGCCGCCACCAAGCTGGTGCGCGCCGCCGGCAAGCGCGTCCACCTCGTTTCGAGCCCGTTCGAGCAGCCGCTGGGACGGCGCGGCTTCCGCGAGGTCTGGGCGCGGCAGCTGCGCTGGGCGCGCCTGCGCCGGGTGACCTTCGCGCTGTTCTTCATCCCGGAGATCGGCAGCGGGGTCCTGTTGCCGGCGCTGCTGGTGGCGCTCTGGGCCGGGAGCCCGGCCGGCCTCGCGGGCGCTGCCGGCCTCATCGGGCTGTGCTATGGGGCCGAGTACCGGCTCGCGGTCCGCGCGGGCTGGCAACGCGGGCCGCGCATGCTGGCGGCGTTCCTGGTGCGCGACGCGCTGATCCCGGCCCTGTGGCTCGCCGCCTGGGTGCAGAGCGCCATCGTCTGGCGCGGCAACGCCATGGATGTGCGCCCGCGCCGCGCCAGCGTCGACCGCGCCTGCGCGCCGACGGCGTGACCGCGCGGAGGCCGGAGTTCATCACATGACGCGCCGCTACGCTCTCTATTGGCTCCCCCCGCCCGGCTCGGGCCTGGCCGCCTTCGGCAACGCCGTGCTCGGCTACGACAACGCCGCCGGCGCGCCGGTGCTGCATCCGCAGGCCCTCGGCGACCTCGCCGCCGTCACGGCGGGCGCCCGGGTCTACGGGTTCCATGCGACCCTGAAGGCGCCGATGCGCCTCGCCCCGGGCACCGAGGAGGCGGACCTCGTCGCGGCGGTGCGGGACCTCGCAATCGGGCACCCGCCGGTGGCGCTCGGGCCGCTGGCCGTCGCGGCGCTCGGGCCGTTCCTGGCGCTGGTCCCCGCGGCTCCGCCGCCGGAGCTCGGGTTGCTCGCCGCCGAATGCGTCGCCGTCCTGGACCCGTGGCGGGCGCCGCTGTCGGAGAGCGAGCGCGCCAAGCGCCGCCCGGAGCGCCTCGATCCGCGCGCCCGCACCCTGCTCGCCCGCTGGGGCTATCCGTATGTCTTCGAGGCTTTCCAGTTCCACATGACGCTGACCGACGCGCTGCCGGATCCCGACCGCGCCGCCTGGCTGCGCCGCCTGTCCGACGCCTACGCGGCCACGCGACCTGAGCCCGTGGTGATCGACGCCCTGAGCGTGCTCGTGCAGGACGGGGCCGAGCCGTTCCGGCTGCTGGCGCGCCTGCCTTTCGGAGACGCGCATGGCTGACCAGCATCTCGGCCTCCAGGCGGCCGTCGACCCCAGCGCCCGGATCGTCGACTGCCATCTCGGCCGCTACACGCAAATCGGCGCCCGCACGCGCCTGACCGAGACCGTCCTCGACGATTATTCCTACATCGCCCAGGACGGGGAGGTGATCTACACCACCATCGGCAAGTTCTGCTCGATCGCCGCCGCGGTGCGGATCAACCCGGGCAACCACCCGATGGAACGCGCGAGCCAGGCGCATTTCACCTATCGGGCCCAGGCCTACTGGCCCGAGGAGGCGGACGAGGACGCGTTCTTCGCGCGCCGCCGGGCAAGCCCGGTGACCATCGGCCACGACGTCTGGATCGGCCATGGGGTGGTGGTGCTGCCCGGCCGCAGCATCGGCACCGGCGCCGTGGTCGGGGCGGGCGCGATCGTCACGCGGGACGTCCCGGCCTACACGATCGTCGTCGGCAACCCGGCCCGACCGGTGCGCCGCCGCTTCCCCGAGCCGGTCGCCGAGCGGCTGGAGCGCCTCGCCTGGTGGGATTGGGACCACGACCGCCTGCGCAAGGCGCTTCCGGATTTCCGCGCGCTGCCGATCGAAGACTTCCTGGAGCGGTACACCAGTCGGTCGGGCACGTAGGGAGACGCCGGGGCGCGCAACATCGGATTTGGTGCGCCGACTAAAGAAATCATTTTGTATTCGTCATTCAACCGTCGTGGAAGAGGCGTTTAGCTGCCTCCACCCCGCAGCGGATGGATGTTTATGCTCGTCGTAGAGGATCTCACGCGTCAGTACGGCGGCCGTCGAGCCGTGGACGAAGTCTCGCTGCGGATCGAGCGCGGCAGCTTCGTCGGTGTGATCGGCCGATCGGGAGCCGGCAAATCAACGCTCCTGCGGTTGATCAACCGACTCGCCGATCCGAGTTCCGGGCGCATCCTCTATGACGGCCGCGACATCACCGGCCTGAGCGGTCGGCCGCTCCGCGAATGGCGCACCCGCTGCGCCATGATCTTCCAGCAGTTCAATCTGGTCGGCCGCCTCGACGTGATGACCAACGTGCTGATGGGCCGGCTGAGCCATGTGCCGACCCACCGCTCCCTGCTCCGGCTGTGGTCGGACGAGGATCGGGCCATGGCCCTCGCCGCCCTGGAGAGCTTCGACATGGGCGAGTTCGCCGGCCAGCGGGCCGACGGCCTGTCGGGCGGCCAGCAGCAGCGCGTCGCCATCGCCCGGGCGCTGGTGCAGGAGCCCGAGATCCTGCTCGCCGACGAGCCCGTGGCGTCCCTGGACCCGCGCAACACCCGGCTGGTGATGGATGCCCTGGCGGCCGTGAACCGGCGCTACGGCATCACGGTCCTGTGCAACCTGCATTCCCTCGATCTCGCCCGGGCCTATTGCGACCGCCTCGTTGGGCTCGCCGCAGGCCGGGTGGTGTTCGAGGGCGGCCCGTTCGACCTCACCGAGGACGTGGCGCGCCGGCTCTACGGCCTGGAGGCGGGCGAGGTGCTGGACGATTCCCCGGAGCGCGAGGCCGAGCAGCGGGCGGCCCTGCCGGGGCTGCCCGGCCTCGTCCCGGCCCAGCCCATCCGCGAGGCCGCCATCGGCGCCTGAGCCGGGGCGCCGGTCCCCGGCGCACCGGGCTCGAGGCCCCCAACAACGACGGATGGAAACGCCCGACCGGACGCGCCGACCGCGCGGCCGGCCAATCCAGCGCTTGAACAGACCCGAGGACCACCCGATGATCACCCGACGCACCCTTGCCGCCGCCGCGGCGTCGATCGCCCTCTTCAGCCTTCCGGCCGCCGCCCAGGAGTGGAAGGCCAAGTATCCCGAGCTGACCCTCGCGGTCATCCCGATGGAGAATGCCAGCGGCACCAACGACCGCTACGCGCCCCTGGCCGACTACCTGACCAAGACGATCGGCGTCCCGGTCAAGCTGCGGGTCGCCAGCGACTACGCCGCGGTGATCGAGGGCCAGCGGGCCGGCAACATCCAGATCGCGTTCTACGGCGCCGCTTCGTTCGGCCGGGCCGTGATGACCGGTGTGAAGATCGAGCCGCTCGTGAACCCGCAGCACGAGACCGGCGCCTCGGGCTATTACTCGGTGCTCTACGTGCTGGCTTCCAGCCCGTACAAGACGGTGGCGGATTTGAAGGGCAAGAACCTCGCCCTGGTCGACCCGAACTCCACCTCCGGCAACCAGGCGCCGCGCTTCTTCCTCAAGCGGGCCGGCTACGACGTGGACCGGTATTTCGGCAAGGCTGTCTTCGCCGGCAGCCACGAGAACGCGGTCCTGGCGCTGACCCAGGGCACCGTCGAGGCCGCCGCCAACCTGTGGAACTCCGAGACCGACACGATGGTGACCCGCATGGTCGCCAAGGGCGTCCTGAAGAACCCGGACGGCACGCCGATGAAGCAGTCGGACTTCCGGGTGGTGTTCAAGTCCGACTTCCTGCCGGAGGGCCCCTACGCCGTGCTGGCGAGCCTGCCGGACGACCTGAAGGCCAAGATCCGCCAGGCCTTCCTCGACCTGCCGAAGGCCGACAAGGCGGCGTTCGACCGCCTGTCCGACGGCAAGGATCTCAGCCTCACCCCGGTGACGCTCAAGGATTACCAGCCGGTCATCGATATGCTGAAGTTCAACGACGAGCAGCGCAAGAAGTCCTGATCGCGTTGCTGAGGAGGCGCCGGCCTTGCGCGGCCTGACACCCCTGCCGCCGGAGCGGGTCGCCGCCCTCTCCGGCCTGTACGCGGCGGCGAGCGGCTCCGCCCGCCGCCGCACCCTCGCGAGCTTCGCAGTCCTGGCGGTGCTGGCGCTCCTGGCCGGGCTCGTCGCCGAGGTCCGGCCGCTGGTCCTCGTCGCGAACATCGGCAAGTTCACCGCCTATATCGAGCAGATCTGGCCGCCGATCGGCCTCGATCACCCAGTGGCGGACATGCGCGCCTGGTACTGGGGCCTGCCGGGCTGGCTCGCCCTGCTCGGCGAGACGCTGCTGATGGCGTATCTCGGAACCCTGCTCGGGGCGGTTGCGGGTTTCGCCCTCAGCTTCGTCGCGGCCGCCAACCTGGTCCGGTCGGCCCCGGTGCGCTTCCTCGCCAAGCGCGTCTTGGAGGTGTGCCGCACGATTCCCGACGTGGTGTTCGCGCTGCTGTTCGTGATCGCCTTCGGCCTCGGCCCGATGGTCGGCGTGCTGGCCCTGGCGATCCACACCACGGGGGCGCTCGGCAAGCTGTTCTCCGAGGTGGTCGAGAATATCGACATGCGCCCGGTGGAGGGCCTGTCCGCCTCGGGCGCCAGCTGGCTCGAGACCGTGCGCTTCGCGGTGCTGCCGCAGGTGCTGTCGAACTTCGTCTCCTATGCGCTGCTGCGCTTCGAGATCAACGTGCGCGGGGCCGCGGTGCTGGGCTTCGTCGGCGCCGGCGGCATCGGGCAGGAGTTCCTGGCCGCGATCCGCAACTTCTACTACGCGGATGTCAGCGCGATCCTGGGGCTGATCATCCTGACCGTCGTCGGCATCGACCTCGCCACCGAGCAGGTCCGGCACCGGCTGACCGGCCTGGAGGAGGCCCGATGAGCGGCGGCGGAACCGAAACCCTGCGGGCGGCCGCCCGGGCCGATCTCGCGCGCCTGCGGGCCCGCTATCCCGCGCAGTTCCGGACCGATCGGGCCGCGCGGCTGCGCCGGCTGGCGGTTCTCGCGGGCCTGGCCGGACTGGCCGGCTTCGGCGCCTGGCAGTTCGAGATGTCGCCGGCCCGGATCCTCTACGGGCTCGGCCGGCTCGGCACCTTCGCGGTGCTGATGCTGCCGCCCTCGCCGGAGGGGCATCTCGGCACCTTCGTCCACGCGCTGGGCGAGACCCTGGGCATCGCCTTCCTGGGCACCCTGACGGCGGCGATCCTGGCCTTCCCGGTGGCGCTGCTGGCCGCCCGCAACGTCGTGCCCAATCCGTTCGCGCATTTCGCCGTGCGCCGGGGCCTCGACGTGATGCGCTCCGTGGACGTGCTGATCTGGGCGCTGATCTGGATCAACGTCGTCGGCCTCGGCCCCTTCGCGGGCATGCTCGCCATCGCGTGCTCGGATTTCGGGGCGTTCGGCAAGCTGTTCTCCGAGGCGATCGAAACCTGTGACCGGAAACCCGGTGAGGGGGTCGTCGCCTCGGGGGGCTCGGCCCTGCATCGCATCCGCTTCGGGCTGATCCCGGGGGTGCTGCCCGTGCTGGCGAGCCAGGTGCTGTACTTCTTCGAATCGAACACCCGCTCGGCGACGATCATCGGCATCGTCGGGGCGGGTGGCATCGGCCAGTACCTCACCGAGCTGATCCGCATGCTGGAGCTGAAGCAGGTCGCCTTCCTGGTTCTGATGATCCTCGCCACCGTGGCGGCGATCGACTGGGTCTCGACCCGCCTGCGCCGGGCGATCATCGGGCCGGCGGCGCGCTGACCGGCTCCAACTCGGCGGCGCGCGCTTTAGCCGCCGATCACCAACTCGACCCGGTCGGCGGCGAACAGGGTGCGGTTCGCCTGGATCGGCACGCCAGCGGAGTCGATGTTGACGCTCGACACCACCATGACGACCCGCCCGGGGGCGATATCGAGGCGCTCTGCCTCCTGGGCATCGGCCGGCCGGGCGCGGATCCGCGTCGAGAGCCGGGTGTAGTCGTGGACGCCGCAGGCCGCGAAGGCCCGGGTGATCGAGCCGCGCTCCGCGTAAGCCGCGGCGAAGTCCGTGAATCGCGGCAGGGGCAGCCAGGTCTGCGCGGTCGAGATCGGGGCGGCGTCCGCCCGGTGGGTCGTCAGCAGTTCCAGGATCGGCGCGCCGGGCTCGATCGCCAGGGCCGCCGCCTGCCTGGACCCGGCCGGAACGGTGGCGGCGGCGAGCAGGTCGCCCCAGGCCTCGCGCCCCGCCCCGGTGACGATCTCCGAGAAGCGGGTGCGTGGGCCGATCGGATAGGCCAGCGGCGCCTCCTCCACGAAGGTGCCGCGCCCCTGGCTGGCGCGCACGAGGCCGCCCTCCGCCAGGGCGGCCAGCGCCCGCCGCACCGTGTGGCGGTTGACGGCGAAGCGCGCGGCCAGCGCCGCCTCGGTCGGCATCTGCTGGCCCGGCGCGTAACGCCCGGCCGCGATGTCGGCGCTCAGCGCGTCGGCGATCTGCCGCCACGCCGTCAGCCCCTCTCCCCGGACGAGGCCGGGCGCCCGCTCCTGTGCATCCATGCTGTCATCCAAACTTCATTTGCGCCCGGCGCGCTAGTTGTCTACACGACTAGACAACAGCTCGACAGAGGGATTCGCGATGGCGACGAGCCCGCAACACTCGGGACCAGACGATATCGCGGCCCGGCAGGCCGTCATGGCGCTCTGCGCCGAGGCCAGCCGGGACGACCTCGACGCCGCCTTGCGGGCGCTCGAAGCCCCGGCCCCCGAGGACCTGCGCCCCCCGGAGACCGGCCTCGTCATGGCGACGGGCCGGATCGGCGGCGACGGGCGGCCGTTCAACCTCGGTGAGGTGAGCGTGACCCGGGCGGCGATCCGGCTCCCGGATGGCGCCACGGGCTTCGCCTATCATCTCGGCCGCGACCGGACGAAGGCGCGCCTCGCGGCCACGCTGGACGCGCTCTGGCAGGATCCGGCCCGACGCGCCGGGGTCGAGGCCGCCCTGCGGCCCGCCGCGCAACGGGCCGAGGCCGCGGGCCGACAGGCGGCCCGACGCAGCGCCGCCACCCGGGTCGATTTCCTGACGCTGGTCCGCGGGGAGGATTGAGCATGCTCGCACCCGGCTTCGCCGATCCGGTCCACGACGCGCAGGGCACGTTCCGCGCGGTGATGGACGCGCTCGCCCGCCCCGGCCTGCCCCGGCGGCTCGACATCCGGCTCGCGCCGCCCGCGCCGCTGACCCCGGAACTCGCCGCGGTCGCGCTGGCGCTGACCGACGCCGACACGCCGGTCTGGCTCGATCCAGGCCTCGCCGCCGCACCCGAGGTCGCCGCCTACCTGCGCTTCCACACCGGCGCGCCGCTCACGGACGACCCGGCCCGGGCGGCCTTCGCGCTGATGTGCGATCCGGCCCGCTGCCCGCCGCTCGACCGGTTCGCGCAAGGCACGCCGGCCTATCCCGACACCGCGACCACACTGGTCCTCGCCCTAGACCGGATCGCGGCCGGGGAGGGGCTTCGCCTGACCGGGCCCGGAATCAGGGGTGCGACCCGCATCGCCCTGGCGCCCATGCCGGACGGATTCGTGGCGCAGCTCGTCGCGAACCGCGCGGGCTTCCCCCTCGGGATCGACCTGATCCTCACCGCGCCCGGCCTCGTCACCGGTCTGCCGCGCTCCACCGCCGTCACGGAGAGCTGACCGATGTACGTGGCCGTGAAGGGCGGCGAAGCCGCCATCGATAACGCCCACCGGCTCCTGGCCGAGGCCCGCCGCGGCGACCCGGCCGTGCCGGAACTCTCCGTGGCGCAGATCCGGGAGCAGATGGCGCTCCTGGTCGACCGGGTTATGGCCGAGGGCTCGCTCTACGATCCCGACCTCGCCGCGCTGGCCCTCAAGCAGGCCCGCGGCGACGTGGTCGAGGCGGTGTTCCTGGTCCGGGCGTACCGGACGACTCTGCCGCGCTACGGCGCCTCCAAACCCATCGATACCGGCGCCATGGCGGTGGCCCGCCGCGTCTCGGCGACCTTCAAGGACCTGCCCGGCGGCCAGGTTCTGGGGCCGACCTTCGACTACACGCACCGGCTGATCGACTTCGCGCTGGCCGCCGAGGGCGCGGTCGAGCCCGCCGCCGAGGCCGAGCCGCGCGCGGATGCCGGCACCTGCCCCAGGGTCACCGACGTCCTGGCCCAGGACGGCTTGATCGAGCCCTCGCCCCCGGACGATGGCGCCCCCGTGGGCGACCTCACCCGGGAGCCGGTGGACTACCCCGCCGACCGGGCCCTGCGCCTCCAGGCCCTGGCCCGGGGGGACGAGGGCTTCGTGCTCGGCCTCGGCTACTCGACCCAGCGGGGCTACGGCCGCACCCACCCGTTCGTGGGCGAGATCCGGGTCGGCGACGTGGCAGTGGAGTTCGTGCCGGAGGAACTCGGCTTCCCGGTGCCGCTCGGCCGGATCCGGCTCACCGAGTGCCAGATGGTCACCCAGTTCAAGGGCTCGGGGACGACGCCTCCCCAGTTCACCCGCGGCTACGGGCTCAGCTTCGGCCAGAGCGAGCGCAAGGCGATGGCGATGTCCCTGGTCGACCGGGCGCTGCGGGCGGAGGAACTCGGCGAGCCGGTGGCGAGCCCCGCCCAGGACCAGGAATTCGTCCTCGCCCATTGCGACAGCCTGCAGGCGACCGGCTTCGTCGAGCACCTGAAGCTGCCCCACTACGTCGATTTCCAGGCGGAGCTGGAGCTGGTCCGGCGCCTGCGCGCCGAGTTCTTCCGAGACTCAGACAGCATGCAGGAGGCGGCCGAATGAGCGCGACAGCGATGCCCGAACCGAGCCGATCGGACGCCGGCTACAACTTCGCCTACCTGGACGAGGGCACGAAGCGGATGATCCGCCGGGCCATCCTCAAGGCCATCGCGGTGCCGGGCTACCAGGTGCCGTTCGCCTCGCGCGAGATGCCGATGCCCTATGGCTGGGGTACCGGCGGCGTACAGGTCACGGCCGCGATCCTGGGGCGGGCCGACGTGCTCAAGGTGATCGACCAGGGCGCCGACGACACCACCAACGCCGTCTCGATCCGGCGTTTCTTCGCCCGGACCTCGGGAGTCGCCACCACCACGCGCACCACCGAGGCGACGATCATCCAGACCCGCCACCGCATTCCGGAGACGCCGCTCTCCGAGGGGCAGACGCTGGTCTACCAGGTGCCGATCCCCGAGCCCCTGCGCTTCCTCGAACCGCGCGAGACCGAGACGCGCCAGCTCCACGCCCTCGCCGAGTACGGGGCCATGCACGTCAAGCTCTACGAGGACATCAGCCGCCACGGCCACATCGCCACCACCTACGCCTACCCGGTGGAGGTGGCCGGCCGCTACGTGATGGACCCCTCGCCGACGCCGAAATTCGACAACCCCAAGATGGACGATTGCCCGGCGCTCCAGCTGTTCGGGGCGGGGCGCGAGCGGCGCATCTACGCGGTGCCACCCTACACCGCGGTGCGCAGCCTCGACTTCGAGGACCATCCGTTCCGGATCCAGGAATTCACCGAGCCCTGCGCGCTGTGCGGCGCCCGCGGCCACTACCTCGACGAGGTGGTTACTGACGACACGGGGGGGCGGATGTACGTCTGCTCGGACACCGACATCTGCGAGACCCGCGTCGCGGAGGCCGCCCGATGAGCACGCCGCTGCTTTCCGCCCACGGCCTGACCAAGGCCTACGGGGCGCGGCTCGCCTGCGCGGGGGTCGATCTCGACGTCACCGAGGGCGAGGTGCTCGCCATCGTGGGCGAATCCGGCTCCGGCAAGTCGACGCTCCTGTCCCTGCTGGCGGGCGAGCTGGCGCCGGATTCCGGCTGCGTCCGCTACCGGATGCGCGACGGGCAGAGCCGTACCCTCGCCGACCTCGGCCCCGCCGAACTGCGCCGGCTGATGCGCACCGACTGGGGCTTCGTCCGGCAGGACGCCCGCCAGGGCCTGCGCATGGCGGTCTCGGCCGGCGGCAATGTCGGCGAGCGGCTGATGGGCATGGGCGAGCGCCATTACGGCCGGATCCGCGGCCAGGCGCTCGACTGGCTCGGCCGCGTCGAGATCGAGGCGGCCCGCGTGGACGACCCGCCGAGCCAGTTCTCCGGGGGCATGCGCCAGCGCCTGCAGATCGCCCGCAACCTCGTCACCGGCCCCCGGCTGGTGCTGATGGACGAGCCAACCTCGGGGCTCGACGTCTCGGTCCAGGCCCGGCTCCTCGACCTGATCCGGCGGCTCTCGGCCGAGCTCGGTCTGGCGGTGATCATCGTCACCCACGATCTCGCGGTGGCGCGCCTGCTCTCCCACCGGATCGCCGTGATGCGGGCCGGCCGGGTGATCGAGACCGGGTTGACCGACCGCGTGCTCGACGACCCCGAGCACGCCTACACCCAGCTCCTCGTCTCCTCGGTGCTCGCCGCATGACCGCGCTTCTGACCTTCCAGGACGTCGCCAAGAGCTTCACCCTGCACCTGCGCGGCGGCGTGGTGCTCCCGGTGGTGGGCGGCGTGAGCCTCGCGGTGGCGCCGGGCGAGTGCGTGGTGCTCGGCGGACCCTCGGGCGCCGGCAAGTCCTCGCTCCTGAAGATGGCCTACGGCAATTACCGCTGCGATGCCGGCACGATCCTGGTCCGCGACGGCGGCGCCGCGATCGACGTGGTCCGGGCCGACCCGCGCACCATCCTGTCGCTGCGTGCCCGGGTCATCGCGTACGTGTCGCAGTTCTTGCGGGTGATCCCGCGGGTCTCGGCCCTCGACGTGGTCGAGGCCGCCGGCCGCGAGGGCGGATTGTCCGAGGACGAAGCCCGCGCGCGGGCCAAGACCCTGCTCGCCCGGCTGAACCTGCCCGACCGGCTGTGGGGCCTGCCGCCCGCAACCTTCTCGGGGGGCGAGCAGCAGCGCGTCAACATCGCCCGGGGGCTGATCGCCGACCGGCCGCTGCTGCTGCTCGACGAGCCCACCGCGTCCCTCGACGCCAGCAACCGCGCCGTGGTCGCCGAGCTGGTCCGCGAGAAGCTGGCCGCGGGGGCCGGCGTGCTCGGCATCTTCCACGACGGCGAGATGCGTGATGCCGTGGCGACGCGAATCGTCGACGTGACCCGCTTCGCGCAAGCCCGGGCGGCCTGAGGAGACCCGATGAGCGACCTGATTCTCGAGAACGCGCGCCTGGTCCTGCCGGACCGCGTCGAGCACGGCTGGCTCGCCGTGGCCGACGGCCTGATCGCGGAGATCGGCACCGGGCGCGCGCCCGAGCGCGGCCTCGACCTCGGCGGCGACCACCTGATCCCCGGGCTGATCGAGCTGCACACAGACCACCTCGAGAGCCACTTCGCGCCCCGGCCCAAGGTCCGCTGGCATCCGCTCGGTGCGGTGCTGGCCTACGACGCGCAGATCACCGCCTCGGGCATCACCACGGTGTTCGATTCCCTGCGCGCCGGCAGCGACCCCGACGGCAGCGGCCTCGGCTCCGAGCTGAAACAGCTGGCCGCCGCGATCGAGACCGCGCGGGCCGGCAACCTGTTCCGGGCCGAGCACTTCACGCATCTGCGCTGCGAGCTGCCTTCGGCGGACGTCCTCGACACGGTGGCCGAGTTCAAGGCGCAGTACACGATCGGCCTGATCTCGCTGATGGACCACACCCCGGGCCAGCGCCAGTTCCGCGACATGGAGAAGTACTACACCTACGCCACGCGGGGCGGCCGGACCCTGGAGGAGATCCGGCTCAACACCGAGCGCAAGATCCGGGAGGGCAAGGCCCTCAACGGCCGCAACCGCCCGGCCCTGGTCCAGTTCGCGAAAGACATGGGCATACCCCTGGCGAGCCACGACGACACGACCCTGGCCGATGTGGAACTCGCGGCCGGGGAGGGGGTGGCGCTCGCCGAGTTCCCGACCACCCTGGAGGCGGCCGAGGCCGCGCACGGGCGGGGGATCACCGTGATGATGGGCGCGCCGAACCTGATCCGCGGCGGGTCGCATTCCGGCAACGTCGCCGCCCTGGCGCTGGCCGAGGCCGGCCACCTCGACATCCTGTCGTCGGATTACGTGCCCGCGAGCCAGCTGATGGCCGCGTTCCTGCTGCCCGAGCAGGCATCCGGGATCTCGCTGCCGCAGGCGCTGGCCACCGTCACGGCCAACCCCGCCCGCGCCACCGGCTTGACCGACCGCGGCGCCCTGACGCCCGGCCTGCGGGCCGACCTGGTGCGGGTCCAGCGCGCCGAAGGGGTTCCAGTGGTCCGCGAGGTCTGGCGCACCGGCCGGCGGGTCGCCTGATGGCGGGCTGCCTGGTCCTGGTGGTCGGCCCGAGCGGGGCCGGCAAGGATACGCTGATCCGGCTCGCCCGGGCGGAGTTGGCGGGCGACCCGCGCTACGTCTTCCCGCGCCGCCTGGTGACCCGGCCGCCGTCGGGCGACGAGGACAACGACGAGATCGACGAGGCCGCCTTCGCACGGGGCTGTGCGGCTGGCGTGTTCACGCTGCACTGGCGGGCGCACGGCCTGGGCTACGCGATCCCGGCGCAGGCCGCCGAATGCGCGCGCGGCGATCGCGTGGTGGTCTGCAACGTCTCCCGCCGGATCGTCGAGGAGGCCCGGGGCAGCGGCCTGCCGGTCAGCGTGGTCGAGGTCACGGCGCCTGCCGAGGTCCTGGCACGCCGGATCGCGGCCCGGGGCCGGCCGGAGGACGGGGACGTCGCCGCGCGCCTGGCCCGCGAGGTCCGGGTCTCGGCCGAACTCACCATCCTCAACACGGGTGCGCCGCAAGAGGCGGCGGCCCGGCTGATCGCGCATCTGCGCGCCCGCTAGAGCGCTCTTCGACGAAGTGGCTCCGGTTCGTCGGAGAGCGCGTCAAACCAAGAGCCGAGAGCCGTGCCCGAACCAACGCGGTCGGGCACGGCTCTCGCGTACTCAGCAAGCAACCGACCACAACACAACGAAAAAGGGCGCGCACCGGTCCCGGCACGCGCCCTCGAAGGATGGCCCGGGAGGATCGCTCCCGGGCCGGTGTCTGTGGCGAAGTCCTAGAAGCCGCCGAACTTGTAGTTGAAGCCGGCGCGGACGATGCTGCCCTCGGTCCGGAAGCGCGAGATGTACGAGCCGGTGCCGACGCCCGGGATGGCGCCGACGAGCACGCTCTGGCTGCCGAGATCGTAGTGCAGGTACTCAGCCTTGATGGTCACGGCGTCGTACTTGATGCCGAAGTACTTGCCGACCGCGAAGGTGTTCAGGAAGCTGTCGGTCGGGATGGCGAACTCGATGCCGCCGCCGTAGGCGAAGCCGGTCTTGAAGTCGTCGTAGCGGCCGGCGAACTGCAGGGCGCCGCCCGGGGTGTAGAAGTTCGCGTCGTGGAACACGTTGCCGTAGGCGAGACCGCCCATGCCGTAGACCATGACCCGGTCGAACGCGTAGCCGACGCGGCCCGTGAGGGTGCCGAGCCAGTCGAGGCTCTGGCGGAACTGGCTGATGTTCGGCGGGCCGCCCGCGACGTTGCCGGTGCCGAGGACGACACGGTTCTTGGTGATGTCGGTCCAGTCGATGCTGTTGGCGACACCGACGACGATGCCGGAGCCCGGCGTGAACTGATAGTTGTAGCCGGCGGTGCCGCCGATGTTGGCGAAGCCGTCCTGCGAGGTCGAGGTCAGGAGCGGCCGGCGGCCGAGCGCCACGTTGTTGGCGTTGCCCGGCAGGACGCCGACGGTGGTGATGCGCTGGTTGTCGGTGAAGGTGTAGGCGGACTCGAGACCCGCGTAGAAGCCCGTCCAGGTGAAGACCGGCACCGGGGTGAAGACCGGCGGCGGCGCGGCGCGGCGCGGCAGGTCGGCGGCGACGGCGGCCGTCGAGACCAGGGCCGTGGCAGCGCTGGCGAGGAGGAGCTTCTTCATCATGTTCGCGGAACCCGGGTGACCAGTGGTTGTCCCCACTTAAGCTCGGCTGCTCCAGGTCCGCTATGCCCTGCGGGCCACACTGTGTCTCGAAAGTGTCCACCGGAAGTGGTGGGCATCAATATTCAGGCCGCCCAATGTGGCGGTTCGGCGCTTGACAGACGCCGTCGTCCCGAGGGTCCCGTGCGCGCCGGACCTTGATCGCAAGCGGCCGACCCTCTAAGCGAACCGCGTTTTTCGCCCCGCTTCCGCGTTCGGGGCGGCCGTCCAGGATCCGGGGAACAGCGTGGTCCCCGCCGCAGGAATGGGAATCATGGGCAAGGAAAAGTTCGCTCGCACCAAGCCGCACTGCAACATCGGCACGATCGGTCACGTCGACCACGGCAAGACGTCGCTGACGGCGGCGATCACGAAGGTGCTGGCTGAGACGGGCGGTGCGACGTTCACGGCCTACGACCAGATCGACAAGGCGCCGGAGGAGAAGGCGCGCGGGATCACGATCTCGACCGCGCACGTGGAGTACGAGACGGCCAACCGGCACTACGCGCACGTCGACTGCCCCGGCCACGCCGACTACGTGAAGAACATGATCACGGGCGCCGCCCAGATGGACGGCGCGATCCTGGTGGTGTCGGCGGCCGACGGCCCGATGCCGCAGACCCGCGAGCACATCCTGCTCGCCCGCCAGGTCGGCGTGCCGGCGCTGGTGGTGTTCCTGAACAAGGTCGACATGGTCGACGACGAGGAGCTCCTGGAGCTGGTCGAGCTGGAGGTGCGCGAGCTTCTGTCGAAGTACGACTTCCCGGGCGACGACATCCCGATCACCAAGGGCTCGGCGCTGATGGCGCTGGAGGACAAGGAGCCCAAGATCGGCAAGGAGGCGGTGCTGGCGCTGATGGCGACGGTGGATGCCTACATCCCGCAGCCGGAGCGTCCGATCGACCTGCCGTTCCTGATGCCGATCGAGGACGTGTTCTCGATCTCGGGCCGCGGCACGGTGGTGACGGGTCGCGTCGAGCGCGGGATCGTCAAGGTCGGCGAGACGGTGGAGATCGTCGGCATCCGGGCGACCACGACCACGACGGTGACCGGCGTGGAGATGTTCCGCAAGCTGCTCGACCAGGGCCAGGCGGGCGACAACGTCGGCGTGCTGCTGCGCGGCACCAAGCGCGAGGACGTGGAGCGCGGCCAGGTCGTGTGCAAGCCGGGTTCGGTGAAGCCGCACACCAAGTTCAAGGCCGAGGCGTACATCCTGACCAAGGAGGAGGGCGGCCGCCACACGCCGTTCTTCACCAACTACCGGCCGCAATTCTATTTCCGGACCACGGACGTGACCGGGGTGTGCGAGCTGCCGGAGGGCACCGAGATGGTGATGCCGGGCGACAACGTGACCATGGACGTCACGCTGATCGTGCCGGTGGCCATGGAGGAGAAGCTGCGCTTCGCCATCCGCGAGGGCGGCCGCACCGTCGGTGCCGGCGTCGTCGCCGCCATCAACGACTGAGACCCCCGACTGAGATCCCGTTCGGCCCGGCCCGTCATCGGGCCGCGGTCGCGCGTGATCGGATCGGCGCCGGCCTCCGTCCCCACGGAGGCCGGCGCCGCCATGTCGGGCTCCCGCAGGCCCGAACCCACCCGCGACGCCGCTTTCGGGCTGCAGCCCCCTGAAAGTCCTCGGGAACCGGCCGCAAACCTCTTGCAAGCGACGCCGCGATCGGGCATTTGGCGGAACGCTAGGAGTGTAGCTCAACTGGTCAGAGCGCCGGTCTCCAAAACCGGAGGTTGCGGGTTCGAGTCCCTCCACTCCTGCCAGACATCTCCCCCAACCCCGCGCGGTCGCCCGGTCGACAAGCCGGCGGAGTTGCGCTAGAGCGGGCGCAATCTGAGATCTGAAGCGACCGTCGGTGCGGGCCTGCCCAGGCTCTCGGCGCCGGATGTTCGCGTTCCCGGAAGCAGGCCCTGCCTCGGGCCCGCGCTCGCAAAAAACACTGGCGCCATGGCATCGAACGAAGCGACCAAGAAGGTGGATGTGGTGCGCGGCGCGGCTCGCGGTCCCGCGAACACGCCGCCGGCCCGCCCGGCCACGCCCGCCAAGGTGCCGCAGAAGCGCGCGACGCCCGGCGAGTTCTTCTCCCAGGTCCGCGACGAGGCCCGCAAGGTCACCTGGCCGTCCCGCCGGGAAACCACGATCACCACCATCATGGTGTTCGTGATGGTCGTGGTCACCAGCCTGTTCTTCACGGTGGTCGACCAGGCCCTGCGCTTCGTGGTCGGCCTCGTGCTCGGCCTCTGAGGGGCAATATCGATCGGGGGAGACCTCGCGGACGTGTCGGAGTTGAACGGAACCGTGTCGAAGCGCTGGTACATCGTCCACGCCTACTCGAACTTCGAGAACAAGGTCGCGCAGTCCATCAAGGACCAGGCGGCCCAGCGCGGGCTGACCGAGCTGTTCGACGAGGTGATGGTCCCGACCGAGAAGGTCGTCGAGGTGCGCCGCGGCCGGAAGGTCGATGCCGAGCGCAAGTTCTTCCCCGGCTACGTGCTGGTGAAGTGCGACCTGACCGACGAGGTCTACCACCTCATCAAGAACACCCCGAAGGTCACGGGCTTCCTCGGGGCCGACAAGTCGAAGCCGGTTCCGATTCCTGACGCCGAGGCCGAGCGGATCAAGGGCCAGGTTGCCGAGGGCGTCGATCGGCCCAAGCCGTCGATCGCGTTCGAGATCGGCGAGACCGTTCGGGTCGCCGACGGTCCGTTCGCGAGCTTCAACGGCACCGTCGAAGAGATCGACGAGGCCCGCTCCCGCCTCAAGGTGGCCGTGTCGATCTTCGGCCGCGCCACGCCGGTGGAGCTGGAATACGCCCAGGTCGAGAAGGCCTGAGGCACGCACGTTTTCGGCGGCCGGTTTTCGGCCGTCCCTCCTCTTCCGGCCGGCGTTCCGCCTCGGCCGTGAAGCGGCCGTACCCTCCAAAGGGGCGGTCTCACCCGCGGAAGATCCGCCCGGCCTCGCCTCCGGGATCCACGGATCGCACCGCGACCTGTCATCGTCCGACCCGCCCGCGCCTAGGCAGCCCGGCGGCGGACGCAGTTTGGGAGGTATCCCATGGCGAAGAAGATCACGGGCTACGTGAAGCTTCAGGTCCCGGCCGGCGCGGCGAACCCGTCGCCCCCGATCGGTCCCGCGCTCGGTCAGCGCGGCCTCAACATCATGGAGTTCTGCAAGGCCTTCAATGCGAAGACCGCGCAGATGGAGAAGGGCACCCCGATCCCGGTGATCATCACCGCGTATCAGGACCGCTCCTTCACCTTCGAGATGAAGCAGCCGCCGGTCACCTTCTTCCTCAAGAAGGCCGTCGGCCTGAAGATCGGCAAGAAGCCGGCTTCCGGCTCGAAGACCCCCGGTAAGGGCCCGGTTGTCGGCAAGATCTCCGAGGCGCAGCTGCGCGAGATCGCCGAAAAGAAGATGCCCGACCTCAATTGCGACTCGGTCGAAGCGGCCGTCGCCATGATCCGCGGCTCTGCCCGGGCCATGGGCCTCGAAATCACGGCCTGAGGGAGGACATCATGGCACGCGAAGGAAAGCGCATCCGCGCGGCCCGCGAGGGCATCGAGGTGACCAAGCTCTACCCGCTCGACGAGGCGATCAAGCTGGTCAAGGAGCGGGCGACCGCGAAGTTCGACGAGACCGTCGAGGTCTCGATGAATCTCGGCGTCGATCCGCGCCACGCCGACCAGATGGTCCGCGGCGTCTGCAACCTGCCGAACGGCTCCGGCCGGACGGTCCGCGTGGCGGTCTTCGCCCGCGGCGCCAAGGCGGACGACGCCAAGGCGGCGGGGGCCGACATCGTCGGCGCCGAGGATCTGCTGGAGATCGTCCAGAGCGGCAAGATCGAGTTCGATCGCTGCATCGCCACCCCGGACATGATGCCGCTGGTCGGTCGTCTCGGTAAGGTGCTGGGCCCGCGCGGCCTGATGCCGAACCCCAAGGTCGGCACCGTCACCATGGACGTGAAGAGCGCCGTGGCCGGCGCCAAGGGCGGCTCGGTGGAGTTCCGCGTCGAGAAGGCCGGCATCGTCCATGCCGGCGTGGGCAAGGTCTCGTTCGATGCCGACAAGCTCGTCGAGAACATCAAGGCCTTCGCCGACGCGGTCGCCAAGGCCAAGCCGGCGGGCGCCAAGGGCACCTACGTCCAGCGCATCGCCGTCACCTCGACGATGGGCCCGGGCGTAAAGGTCGAGCCGAACACGGTCCTGACCGCCTGAGGCTGAGCCTCAAACCAACCGCTCCAGAAGCGCCCGGCCGGAAACGGCCGGGCGTTTTGCGTTGCATGCCCCGGCACCCAGCCCCGGGCTGGAGAAAACGCGCCCCTGTCCCGGGTCGGTGGAGCGCGGCGGAGCTTGGCCTGGGATCCAGCATGGGACCTGCCGCGCAGCGGCTTTTTCGCACTGTCCTTCACGTCATTCTCAACATGGAAGGGGGCGCCATCCCGCGCGGCTGTGCTAGATAGGCCCCATGCGCAGCACAGTCTCCGTCACGACCCGCCGACGCATCCTCTGCGTCTTTCCCGCCTACACGCCCTCGTTCGGCACATTCTCGCACGCCTACCCGCTGATGGGGGGCGTCAAGGCGTTCATGCCCCCGCAGGGCCTCCTGGTGATCGCGGCCTACATGCCCGAGAGCTGGGAGTACCGCTTCATCGACGAGAACATCCGGCGCGCCTCCGCCCAGGACTTCGCCTGGGCCGACGCGGTGTTCGTCTCGGGGATGCACATCCAGGAGGGCCAGATCCACGACATCGGCCGGCGCGCCCACGCCGCCGGCAAGGTCGCGGCGCTTGGCGGCCCCTCGGTGTCCGGTGCCCGGGAGAAATATCCGGACTTCGATTATCTCCATGTCGGCGAGATCGGCGACGCCACCGACCGGCTGATCGAGCGGCTCGACGTCGACGTCGCCCGTCCGACCCAGCAGGTTGTGTTCGAGACCGGTGAACGGCTCGCACTGTCGGACTTCCCGGCCCCGGCCTACGAGGCGGCGCCGCTCAAGCGCTACCTGATCGGCTCGCTGCAATTCTCGTCCGGCTGCCCGTATCGCTGCGAGTTCTGCGACATCCCGCAGCTCTACGGCCGCCAGCCCCGGCTGAAGACCCCGGAGCAGATGTGCGCAGAGCTGGACGCGATCATCAGCCAGCCCGGGCACCCGGCGGTGGTCTACTTCGTGGACGACAACTTCATCGCCAACCGCAAGGCGACCCGCGAGATGCTGCCCCATCTCGTGGCGTGGCAGAAGAAGAACGACTACCCGCTGCAATTCGCCTGCGAGGCGACGCTGAACATGGCCAAGCAGCCCGAGATCCTCGAGCTGATGCGCCAGGCCAACTTCATGACCGTGTTCGTCGGGATCGAGACGCCCGAGGCGGACGCGCTCAAGGGGATCGACAAGACCCACAACGCCGCCGTGCCGATGTACGAGGCGATCGAGACGCTCAACTCCTACGGGCTCGAAGTCACCTCGGGCATCATCCTGGGGCTCGATACCGACAGCGACAAGTCCGAGCAGAACCTGATCGACTTCATCGACAAGTCGGCGATTCCCGTCCTGACCATCAACCTGCTCCAGGCCCTGCCCAAGACCCCGCTGTGGGATCGGCTGGAGCGCGAGGGGCGTCTGGTCCACGATGCGGCGCTGGAATCGAACGTCCTGTTCAAGCGCCCGCACGACACCGTCGTGTCGAGCTGGCGCCGGGCGATCGCCCACGCCTACGAGCCGGATCAGCTCTTCTCCCGGTTCAAGTACCAGTGCCAGACTACCTACCCGAACCGGATCAAGACTCCGACCAAGGGCAAGCTGACCTTCACGAACCTGCGCCGCGGCCTCATCCTCGGGTTCAACATCATCACGCGGGTCGGTCTGCTCTCGGATTACCGAAGGCCGTTCTGGAGCGCCGCCGGCTACGCGCTCAAGCGCGGGCAGATCGAGGCGGTGTTCAACATGGGCTTCGTTGCCCATCACCTGATCCGCTTCACTCGCGAGGCCCTGCGGGGCGAGCACAACGCCTCGTTCTACGCGGCCAAAGCCGCGGAGGCCGAGGATGCGCGGCGGCGCTCGTGGTGGGAGAATGCCCGGCGCAAGCTGGCACCGGAGCGGGAGGCGGCCTAGCCCGCAACGGCGCCGTCCGCGGCATGTGCGCCGGCTAAGGGCGGCCGTGAACCTTGGGGGCGCGCTGCAGGCGGGGCGTTAGCCGGCTCTGATGCGCTCTGTGACCCGATCGGGCCGGACGGCCCCGGACGGTCGATCGGGTTCCTCCGCCGGTTCCGCGTGCCTTGCGAACGGTTGTCCGCAATGACGAATATTGGGCGGGCTCGCGACGGCCTGAGACGCAGCCTTCGGCTCATCGCCTTTGACCGGCGTCTCGTGATCGTCGATGCGGTGCGACGCGATCGAATCGGCACCCTGCGGATCATCGATCGAGGGCGGGACGTCGGGCCCCCTCTCAAGAATGCCGCAGGCCGGGATCGACGGATGCCCGGCGTCGCGAGCGAATTCTCCGCTCCGGCCCTTGCCTGCGGCGGAAAAGTCGCGCTTCAGCCCTTGGCAGGTGGCTTGCTAGCCTCTATACACCGCGCCTTACGCATTTCATCCTCACGGAAGGAGACGGCCAATCGGCCGGTTTCCGCATGAAATGTCGCCCGGGCAACCGGGTGGCAATAGCCGGCAGGATCCTGAGGGCGACGAGCCCCGCGGAGCCTTGTCCGGCTATGTCCTGTCCGAGACTGCAGGTGCCGGTTCGCCGGCTTAATCCACGCCCAACCTGCACAGACGGGGAAGACCGAACTTAGGAAAAGCCTCGCTTCGGCATATGCCGCGGAGGGGTGTCGGTTTGAACCAACTCACCCGAAACGGCCCTCACGGGCACGTGCGGGGACAGGGCCGCGAAGCGTCGTTCGGACGTTCCCGGTCTCTTGAAGGCCGAGACGACGTCCGGGCGGCATGTGCAACCGGCGGACCCGATTTCGGGTTCCGCCAACCGGAGAGAGCCCAGTGGACCGGACAGCTAAAGCTGACCTCGTCTCGACGCTCAACGGCGTGTTCAATCAGAGCGCCGTCGTCGTCGTGGCCCACTACAAGGGCCTCACGGTCGCCGACATGCAGAAGCTGCGTTCGCAGATGAAGCAGGCCGGCGCCACCGTGAAGGTCGCCAAGAACAGCCTCGCCGGCATCGCACTCGATGGTACGGACGTCGCCTCCATCAAGCCGCTCCTGAAGGGCCCGACCCTGCTCGCCTATTCCGGCGACCCGGTCGCAGCCGCGAAGGTCGCGGTCGATTTCGCCAAGACGAACGACAAGCTCGTGATCCTTGGCGGCGCGATGGGGAAGACAACCCTGAACCCGGACGGCGTGAAGGCCCTCGCCTCGCTCCCGTCCCTCGACGAACTGCGCGCCAAGATCGTGGGCCTGGTACAGGCGCCCGCGACCAAGATCGCTCAGGTCGTCAATGCGCCGGCGGCCAAGCTCGCCCGCGTGTTCGGGGCCTATGCCACCAAGGACGAGGCCGCTTGAGGCCCTTCAAAAACCCATCGTTCGAACCGATATCTGAGAGGAATTGATAATGGCTGATCTTGCCAAGCTCGTCGACGACCTGTCCTCGCTGACCGTTCTCGAGGCCGCCGACCTGGCCAAGATGCTCGAAGAGAAGTGGGGCGTCTCGGCTGCCGCGGCCGTCGCCGTCGCTGCCGGCCCGGCCGCCGGTGGCGCCGCTGCCGCCGTCGAGGAGCAGACCGAGTTCACGGTCGTGCTCGCCGCCGCTGGCGACAAGAAGATCGAGGTCATCAAGGAGGTCCGCGCGATCACCGGCCTCGGCCTCAAGGAGGCCAAGGACCTCGTCGAGGGCGCTCCGAAGCCGGTCAAGGAGAGCGTCACCAAGGACGAGGCCGAGAAGCTCAAGGCCCAGCTCGAGAAGGCCGGCGCCAAGGTCGAGCTCAAGTAAGTCGACGATGGGCCATATCCGGCCCATCACCCCACGGAGGTCCGTCCTGGGCCTATCGTGACTGGAGCCCGCGGGTGCAGCACCCGCGGGCTTTAGGCCGCTTCGGCGGAGGGCCCTGAAAACGGGCCAGAGAGATTCGGTTCGGTGGCGCGGTCCGGCGGGGCGCGCGTTACGGCCCGGCGCGGGAGGTCCCTTTCGGGAACGCTTCCCCGGGCGCGAGGCACGCGGGATGGAGCGAGTTCACATGGCCAACACGCTGGTCGGTCGCAAGCGCATTCGGAAGTTCTTCGGCAAGATCAAGGAAGTCGCCGAGATGCCGAACCTCATCGAGGTTCAGAAGGCATCCTACGACCAGTTCCTCATGGTCGACGAGCCGGAGGGCGGCCGCGGTGACGAGGGCCTCCAGAGCGTGTTCAAGTCGGTGTTCCCGATCTCGGACTTCGCCGCGACGGCCCTGCTCGAGTTCGTGCGCTACACCTTCGAGCAGCCGAAATACGACGTCGACGAGTGCCGCCAGCGCGGCATCACCTTCGCGGCCCCGCTGAAGGTGACCCTGCGGCTGATCGTGTTCGATGTCGATCCGGACACCCAGGCCAAGTCGGTCAAGGACATCAAGGAGCAGGACGTCTACATGGGCGACATGCCCCTGATGACGGAGAACGGCACCTTCATCGTCAACGGCACCGAGCGCGTCATCGTCTCGCAGATGCACCGCTCGCCGGGCGTGTTCTTCGACCACGACAAGGGGAAGACCCACTCGTCGGGCAAGCTCCTGTTCGCCGCCCGCATCATCCCGTATCGCGGCTCCTGGCTCGACGTCGAGTTCGACGCCAAGGACATCGTGCACGTCCGTATCGACCGGAAGCGCAAGCTGCCGGCAACGTCGCTGCTCTACGCGCTCGGACTGGACGGCGAAGAGATCCTGTCGACCTTCTACAACCGCGTGGTCTACGACCGCGACGGCGCCGAGTGGCGCGTGCCGTTCGACCCCGAGCGGATGAAGGGCATGAAGGCCACGGTCGACCTGATCGACGCCGATTCCGGCGAGGTCGTGCTCGAGGCCGGCAAGAAGCTCAACGCCCGCAACGCCCGTCAGATCACCGACAAGGGCACCAAGTACCTCAAGGCGACCGATGAGGATCTGGTCGGCCAGTACATCGCCGAGGACCTGGTCAACACCGAGACCGGTGAGATCTGGGCCGAGGCCGGCGAGGAGATCTCCGAGAAGCTCCTGAAGAGCCTCGACGAGGTCGGCATCATCGAGCTGCCGGTGCTCGACATCGACCACGTCAATGTCGGCCCCTACATCCGAAACACGCTGGCGGTGGACAAGAACTCCAACCGCGAAGGCGCGCTGTTCGACATCTACCGGGTCATGCGCCCGGGCGAGCCGCCGACGCTCGACACCGCCGAGGCGATGTTCCACTCCCTGTTCTTCGATTCCGAGCGCTACGACCTCTCCGCGGTCGGCCGCGTGAAGATGAACATGCGTCTCGACCTCGACGCTGCCGACACCGTCCGCACCCTCCGCAAGGAGGACATGCTGGCGGTCGTCAAGGCGCTGGTCGAGCTGCGCGACGGCAAGGGCGAGATCGACGACATCGATCACCTCGGCAACCGCCGGGTGCGCTCGGTCGGCGAGCTGATGGAGAACCAGTACCGCCTCGGGCTGCTCCGCATGGAGCGCGCGATCCGCGAGCGCATGAGCCAGGTCGATATCGACACGGTGATGCCGCAGGACCTGATCAACGCCAAGCCGGCGGCCGCGGCGGTGCGCGAGTTCTTCGGCTCGTCGCAGCTCTCGCAGTTCATGGATCAGACCAACCCGCTCTCCGAGGTGACCCACAAGCGCCGCCTGTCGGCGCTCGGCCCAGGCGGTCTGACCCGCGAGCGCGCCGGCTTCGAGGTGCGCGACGTGCACCCGACGCATTACGGCCGCATCTGCCCGATCGAGACGCCGGAAGGCCCGAACATCGGTCTGATCAACTCGCTGGCGACCTTCGCCCGGGTGAACAAGTACGGCTTCATCGAGACCCCGTTCCGCCGCGTGCGCGACGGCGTGGTCACCAATGAGGTCGCCTACCTCTCGGCCATGGAGGAGGCGAAGTACTACGTCGCCCAGGCCAACGCCCAGATGGACGAGAACAAGAAGCTGACGGAGGACCTCGTGGTCTGCCGCCGCGCCGGCGACGTGATCGTCGTCGGTCCCGAGCGCGTCGACCTTATGGACGTCTCGCCCAAGCAGCTCGTCTCGGTGGCCGCGGCGCTGATCCCGTTCCTCGAGAACGACGACGCCAACCGCGCCCTCATGGGCTCGAACATGCAGCGGCAGGCCGTGCCGCTGGTCCGTGCCGACGCGCCGTTCGTCGGCACCGGCATGGAGGCGGTGGTCGCCCGCGATTCCGGTGCCGCCATCGCGGCGCGCCGCTCCGGCATCGTCGATCAGGTGGACGCCACCCGTATCGTCATCCGGGCCACCGAGGAGGCCGACGCCACGAAGCCGGGCGTCGACATCTACCGCCTGCAGAAGTTCCAGCGCTCCAACCAGTCGACCTGCATCACGCAGAAGCCGCTGGTCCGCGTCGGCGAGCCGGTGAAGAAGGGCGAGATCATCGCCGACGGTCCCTCGACCGAGTTCGGCGAGCTGGCGCTCGGCCGGAACGTGCTCGTCGCGTTCATGCCGTGGAACGGCTACAACTTCGAAGACTCGATCCTGCTCTCCGAGCGGATCGTGAAGGATGACGTGTTCACCTCGATCCACATCGAGGAGTTCGAGGTGATGGCCCGCGACACCAAGCTCGGGCCGGAGGAAATCACCCGCGACATCCCGAACGTCTCCGAGGAGGCGCTGAAGAACCTCGACGAGGCCGGCATCGTCTACATCGGTGCCGAGGTGAATGCCGGCGACATCCTGGTCGGCAAGATCACCCCGAAGGGTGAAAGCCCGATGACGCCGGAGGAGAAGCTCCTGCGCGCCATCTTCGGCGAGAAGGCCTCGGACGTGCGCGACACCTCCCTGCGGGTGCCGCCGGGCGTCACGGGCACGATCGTCGAGGTCCGGGTGTTCAACCGCCACGGCGTCGACAAGGACGAGCGCGCCCAGGCGATCGAGCGCGAGGAGATCGAGCGGCTCGCCAAGGACCGCGACGACGAGCAGGCGATCCTCGACCGCAACACCTACGCCCGCCTGGCGGACGTGCTGATCGGTCAGGCGCCGGTGGCCGGCCCGAAGGGCTTCAAGAAGGACACCACGCTCACCCGTGAGCTGATCAACGACTACCCGCGCTCGCAATGGTGGCAGTTCGCCGTCATCGAGGACCGTCTCATGACCGAGATGGAGGCGATGCAGAAGCAGTACGACGAGTCGAAGAAGCGCCTCGAGCAGCGCTTCCTCGACAAGGTCGAGAAGCTGCAGCGCGGCGACGAGCTGCCCCCCGGCGTCATGAAGATGGTCAAGGTCTTCGTGGCGGTGAAGCGCAAGATCCAGCCGGGCGACAAGATGGCCGGTCGGCACGGCAACAAGGGTGTCGTGTCGCGGATCGTGCCGATCGAGGACATGCCGTTCCTGGAGGACGGGACCCATGCCGACATCGTGCTCAACCCGCTGGGCGTGCCCTCGCGCATGAACGTCGGCCAGATCCTGGAGACGCACCTGGGCTGGGCGGCTGCGGGCCTGGGTCGCAAGGTCTCCAAGGCGGTGGATGCCTATCTGAAGTCGCATGACATCGCGCCGCTGCGTCAGGAGATGGAGGCGATCTACTCCCCGGGCGAACTCGACGGCCTCACCGACGAGGAGCTGGCGGAGGCCGGCAACAACGTCCGTCGCGGCGTGCCGATGGCCACTCCGGTGTTCAACGGCGCCAAGGAGGCCGACATCGAGCAGATGCTCGAGATGGCCGGCCTCGACCGCTCGGCTCAGTCGACGCTCTACGACGGGCGGTCCGGCGAGCCCTTCGACCGCAAGGTGACGATGGGCTACATCTACATGCTGAAGCTGCACCACCTGGTGGACGACAAGATCCACGCCCGGTCGATCGGCCCGTACTCGCTCGTCACCCAGCAGCCGCTGGGCGGCAAGGCGCAGTTCGGCGGTCAGCGCTTCGGCGAGATGGAGGTCTGGGCGCTGGAGGCCTACGGCGCGGCCTACACGCTGCAGGAGATGCTCACGGTTAAGTCGGACGACGTGGCCGGCCGCACCAAGGTCTACGAGGCGATCGTCCGCGGCGACGACACCTTCGAGGCCGGCATCCCGGAATCGTTCAACGTGCTCGTCAAGGAGATGCGCTCGCTCGGCCTCAACGTCGAGCTGACGTCCTCCAAGAAGGCCGCGAACGACCAGCTCGAGCCGCCGGCCGACGCCGCCGAGTAGCGGCGGTCGCACGACAACCTCCCGTGGCGGCGTCGGGCCGCCACGGTCGAGCGGGGAGGGGCGGGGCCTCCCATGACGACGGCCAGCGGCGCTCGAACGGGGCGCGGCGCCGGATCTTTTTCAGGACACGATGGCCCGGCGCGGGGCGATCGGCGTCAACAAGGAGCGGATCATGAACCAAGAGGTCATGAACCTTTTCAACCAGCAGGCCACACCGGTCAGCTTCGATCAGATCAAGATTTCGATCTCGTCGCCGGAGAAGATCCTCTCCTGGTCGTACGGTGAGATCAAGAAGCCCGAGACCATCAACTACCGGACCTTCAAGCCCGAGCGCGACGGCCTGTTCTGCGCGCGCATCTTCGGGCCGATCAAGGATTACGAGTGCTTGTGCGGCAAGTACAAGCGCATGAAGTACAAGGGCGTCATCTGTGAGAAGTGCGGCGTCGAGGTGACGCTGGCGCGCGTCCGGCGCGACCGCATGGGCCATATCGAGCTGGCCGCCCCGGTCGCCCATATCTGGTTCCTGAAGTCGCTGCCCTCGCGCATCGGCCTCCTGCTCGACATGGCCCTCAAGGACCTCGAGCGGATCCTGTACTTCGAGTCCTACTGCGTCATCGAGCCGGGCCTCACCCCCCTCAAGGAGCGTCAGCTCCTGTCGGAGGAGGAGTACCTGCGCGCCCAGGAGGAGTACGGCGAGGACAGCTTCACCGCCATGATCGGCGCCGAGGCCATCCGCCGGATCCTTCAGGAACTCGACCTCGACAAGATCGCCAACGATCTGCGCGAGGAGATCGCGGTCACCACCTCGGAGCTGAAGCCGAAGAAGCTCCTGAAGCGCCTCAAGATCATCGAGGCGTTCCAGATGTCCGGCAACAAGCCGGAGTGGATGATCCTCACCGTCGTCCCGGTGATCCCGCCGGACCTGCGCCCGCTGGTCCCGCTGGATGGCGGCCGCTTCGCCACCTCCGACCTGAACGACCTCTACCGCCGTGTCATCAACCGCAACAACCGCCTGAAGCGGCTGATCGAACTGCGCGCCCCCGACATCATCATCCGCAACGAGAAGCGGATGCTGCAGGAGGCGGTGGACGCGCTGTTCGACAACGGCCGCCGCGGCCGGGTCATCACGGGTGCCAACAAGCGCCCGCTGAAGTCGCTCGCCGACATGCTGAAGGGCAAGCAGGGCCGGTTCCGCCAGAACCTGCTCGGCAAGCGCGTCGATTACTCGGGTCGTTCGGTCATCGTGGTCGGCCCCGAGCTGAAGCTGCACCAGTGCGGCCTGCCGAAGAAGATGGCGCTCGAGCTGTTCAAGCCGTTCATCTACGCGCGGCTGGACGCCAAGGGCTTCTCCGCAACGGTGAAGCAGGCGAAGAAGCTGGTCGAGAAGGAGAAGCCGGAGGTCTGGGACATCCTCGATGAGGTGATCCGCGAGCACCCGGTGATGCTGAACCGCGCGCCGACCCTGCACCGCCTCGGCATCCAGGCCTTCGAGCCGAAGCTGATCGAGGGCAAGGCGATCCAGCTGCACCCGCTGGTCTGCGCCGCGTTCAACGCCGACTTCGACGGCGACCAGATGGCCGTGCACGTCCCGCTGTCGCTCGAGGCGCAGCTGGAAGCCCGCGTCCTGATGATGTCGACCAACAACATCCTGCACCCGGCCAACGGTCAGCCGATCATCGTGCCGTCGCAGGATATCGTGCTCGGCCTCTACTACCTGTCGATCGTGGCCGAGGGCTCGAAGGGGGCGTTCAATCCGGACAATCCCAAGAACCCGATGCAGGGCGTCTTCGGGGACATGGGCGAGCTGGAGCATGCGCTCGCGGCCAAGACCGTGTCGCTGCACACCAAGATCAAGTGGCGCTGGACCGGTATCGGCCCGGACGGCGAGCCGCTGACCAAGACCTACGACACCACGCCCGGCCGGGTGATCCTGTCCGGCGCGCTGCCGAAGCACGCCAAGGTTCCCTACGACGTCGTCAACAAGCTGATGACCAAGAAGGAGATCTCGGCGATGATCGACACCGTCTACCGCCACTGCGGTCAGAAGGAGTCGGTGATCTTCTGTGATCGGATCATGGGCCTCGGCTTCAACCACGCGTTCAAGGCCGGCATCTCGTTCGGCAAGGACGACATGGTCGTGCCGGACAACAAGTGGTCGATCGTCGACACCACGCGCACGCTCGTGAAGGACTACGAGCAGCAGTACAACGACGGCCTGATCACCCAGGGCGAGAAGTACAACAAGGTCGTGGATGCCTGGGCCAAGTGCTCGGACAAGCTGGCCGCCGAGATGATGAACCGCATCTCGAGCGTCCAGAAGGACGAGAACGGCGCCGACAAGCAGGTCAACTCGATCTACATGATGAGCCACTCGGGCGCCCGTGGTTCGCCCGCCCAGATGAAGCAGCTCGCCGCCATGCGCGGCCTGATGGCCAAGCCCTCGGGCGAGATCATCGAGACGCCGATCATCTCGAACTTCAAGGAAGGTCTGGACGTGCTGGAGTACTTCAACTCCACGCACGGTGCCCGTAAGGGCCTCGCCGACACCGCCCTGAAGACTGCCAACTCCGGCTACCTGACCCGCCGCCTCGTCGACGTAGCTCAGGACGCGGTCATCCGCGAGGTCGATTGCGGCACGACCAACGGCATCAAGATGCGCGCCATCGTGGATGCCGGCCAGGTCGTGGCGACGCTGGCGACCCGCATCCTCGGCCGCGCCACGGCCGAAGATCTGGTCTCGGCCGACGGCACGGTGATCGTGAAGACCGGCGAGACCATCGAGGAGCGGCACCTGCCGGCCATCCAGGCTGCGGGCATCCAGGAGGTGAAGATCCGCTCCGTGCTGGTCTGCGCCACACGGAGCGGCGTCTGCGCCACCTGCTACGGGCGCGATCTCGCCCGCGGCACGCCCGTCAACATGGGCGAGGCAGTCGGCGTCATCGCGGCGCAGTCGATCGGCGAGCCGGGCACCCAGCTCACCATGCGCACCTTCCACATCGGTGGTGCGGCGCAGATCGCCGACTCGTCGTTCATCGAGTCGAGCTTCGAGGGCACGATCAAGATCCGCAACCGCGCGATCGCCAAGAACACCGATGGCGACTTGATCGCCACCGGCCGGAACGTGGCGGTCGTGATCGTCGGGTCGGACGGGGTCGAGCGGGCGGTCCACCGCCTGCAATACGGCGCCAAGCTCCGGGTCGACGAGGGCGACAAGATCAAGCGCGGCCAGCGGATCGCCGAGTGGGACCCCTACACCCGTCCGATCCTCACCGAGGTCGACGGCATCGTGGCCTACGAGGATCTGGTCGATGGCCAGTCCATGACCGAGACAACCGACGAATCGACCGGCATCGCCAAGCGCGTCGTCGTCGACTGGCGCGGTTCTGCCCGGACCTCGGACTTGAAGCCCGCCATGGTGGTGGTGGACCGGGACGGAAAGCCCGTGAAGCTGCCGCGCGGCTCGGATGCCCGCTACTTCCTGCCCGTCGACGCCATCATCGGCTTCGATCCGGGCGGCAAGGTGCAGGCCGGCGACATCCTGGCCCGCGTCTCGACCGACTCGGCCAAGACCCGCGACATCACCGGCGGTCTGCCGCGGGTGGCGGAGCTGTTCGAGGCACGGCGCCCGAAGGACGCGGCGATCATCGCCGAGAAGTCGGGCACCATCGCGTTCGGCCGCGACTACAAGAACAAGCGCCGGCTCACGCTGACGCCGCATGACGGCTCGGAGGCGGTGGAATACTTGATCCCGAAGGGCAAGCACATCCACCTGCAGGACGGCGACGTGGTGGAGCTCGGCGACTACATCGTCGACGGAAACCCGGCGCCGCACGACATCCTGGCGATCAAGGGCGTGGAGGAACTCGCGGCCTACCTCGTCAACGAGATCCAGGAGGTCTACCGGCTTCAGGGCGTGTCGATCAACGACAAGCACATCGAGGTGATCGTCCGGCAGATGCTGCAGAAGGTCGAAGTGACCGACGGCGGCGACTCGGACATCCTGGCGGGCGACCAGATCGACCGCACGGAGCTGACCGAGTTCAACGAGAAGCTGCTCGCCGAGGGCAAGAAGCCGATCCAGGGCGTCCCCGTCCTGCTCGGCATCACCAAGGCGTCCCTGCAGACGAAGTCGTTCATCTCGGCGGCCTCGTTCCAGGAGACGACTCGGGTGCTCACCGAGGCGGCGGTCAACGGCAAGGTCGACCATCTGGAAGGCCTCAAGGAGAACGTCATCGTCGGCTCGCTCATCCCGGCGGGCACGGGCTCGATGGTGGCCGACATCCGCGCTGTGGCGCGCCGGCGCGACGCGATGATCCTGCAGCAGAAGCAGGCCGGCAGCGCCGCGGATCCGATGGAAGGCCTGCCGCCCGCCGCCGAGTGATCGGTACGGGAGCGCAGACGCAAGGAGGGGCGGCCGAGAGGCCGCCCTTTCTTTTGCCGGCTTCGATCAGCCGGCCACGAAAACCAGCTCGGACGCCGCCTGCGCGCCGTTTCCGCGCAAGCGATGGGGCAGGCTGCCATCGTAGGTGCGCAATCGCCCACCCCGAGCGCGATGAGGCAGTCGGCCACCGCCAAGTCGGCGGCGGCGGCCGATTCCCCGAACAGTTCCGCCATCCGGGCACCGAGCGCCTGGGCGATCGCCTCCAGCGTCCCGACCGAGGGCGCTTTCTCGCCGCGCTCGATCCGGGACGGGTGTCCCTTGTGGATGCCGGCGGCGGCCGCCAGCGCTTTGAGGGTCAGACCGCGGCGGTGGCGGAAGGCGCGACGGCGACAAGCAAGCAGACCGGCGCCATCACGGCGGTCCCGAGAAGGCCGCGCACCAGTACGCGTTCGATCGTTACATCGGCTGTCGGCTGGAACTGCCGGAGGCGGAGCCGTCGCTCCTCGTGCGGCCCGGTGCCTTTGGCGAGAACCTGTCGACGTCCGGCCTGACCGAACGCCACATCTGCGTCGGCGACCTGTGGCGCGCCGGTTCGGCCCTGCTGCAAGTCAGCCAGGCCCTGCAGCCCTGCTGGAAGCTCAATCACCGCTTCGCCATCGCCGACATGGCCCACCGGGTCCAGGCGAGCGGGCGGACCGGCTGGTACTCCCGCATCGCCGAACCGGAGATGATTGTGCCGGGTGATCGCCTGCGCCTGATCGAACGTCCGCATCCGGTCTGGCCGCTCGCCCGGCTTCTGCGCGTCTTCTACGTGGACCGGCTGGATCGCGATGCTCTCGTGGGCATCGCCGATCTCGCTGCGCTGTCGCCGTCCTGGCGGGAGCTGGCCCGGCGGCGTGTCGACAGCGGCAGGGCCGAGGATTGGACGGGGTGGATCGAAACGCCCCGCGGTTGAGGGGGCGCGGGTCGGAATGCCGTCCCCATTCGGGTGTGCGTCCAAAGTCGCGCTTAACCCGACCTCAACCATGCCGGCGGATAAATCCCGGACCGCACCGGAACCGCCGTCATCGGTGGGCGGGATCGCGGATGGGGTTGAGTAAGACGGGTCTGTAGCCGTGGGCGTGAGACGAGGACGACGGGAATCGAGCCTGCGCTGGCTCTCGGCCGCCCTGACGCCCTGGATGGCGGGGCTCGGCCTGCTGGTCTCGTTCACGGCCGATGCCGGAACCGAGAACGCCATCGGCTCGAGCCGGCTCGGGGCGATCGACGCCTTCACGGTGCCGGCCCTGCCGCCCGGCACCGCGCTGATCGGGTCCGCCCTGCGGCGCAGCGCCGACGAGCCACTCCAGGGCGTGTTCAAGACCGGCGCCCACGTCTTCCCGGTTGTGCAGCGCCAGACCAAGGGTGACCCGTTCCGGCCGCCGGCCGCGAGTTTCGCCAGCCGCGCCGCCGCCTTGCGCGAGACCGGGGCCGCCCTGGTGTTCGGCGACGTGACCGGCAGCGTCAGCGGCGTGCTGAGCGCGGGTTCGGCGGTCTGGGACCCGGAGGCCGAGCCGGATGCCGGCTTCGTGCCGGTGCCCGATCTCGGCTTGACCACGGGGTCCGGCAGCGCCGCCTCCACGGGCGAGAGCAGCGCCGACCTGACCGGGGATGGCGAAACCGAGCGCCGCTACGACGGCTCGACCCCGCCGGTCCCCCGGGCGGTCGCCCTGTCGTCGACCACGCCTGCGCCCGCGGACGCGATCCCGATCGAGGTGGCGGCCGCCAGCCTGGCGCTGCCCGACTTCGCGATCCGCCCCGAGCGACCCGGGATCCTCCAGTCGGTCCCGGAGGATGCCAGCCGGCGCTACGCCGACCTGATCGACCCGGAATCCCTCGACAAGGAGCAGCGCTGCCTGTCGGAGGCGGTCTATTTCGAGGCCCGAAGCGAATCCGAGGCCGGCCGGGCCGCCGTGGCTCAGGTGGTGTTGAACCGCGTGAAGAGCGGCCTCTATCCGAGCAGCGTCTGCGGCGTCGTCTACCAGAACCGGCACCACTACATGGGCTGCCAGTTCTCCTTCGCCTGCGAGGGCAAGTCCCTGCGCATCACCGACGCGGGCGCATGGGAATCCGCCACCCGGATCGCCCGCTCGGTGATCGAGGGCCGGACCTACCTCGCCGAGGTCGGGGCGGCGACCCACTATCACGCCGACTACGTGCGGCCGGGCTGGGCGCGCCGCCTGCGCAAGATGGACGTCATCGGGCGGCACATTTTTTACCAGCTCAAGCCTGGGCAGACGTGAGGGTCTGTCGGCCGGAATGCCGGTCCTCGCCCTCATACTGAGGCGCAATGGGCTGGTGGAGCGCTGATCAGGCTCGGGGCGAGCCGCTGCCGGACCCCGTGGCGCCGCTTCTGGGGCAGCGTTAAGGATTAGCACCGATCTTCGATCGCATCTTACCTAGGTAGTGGATCGCTAAGCAGTCCAAACCGAGGGTTAATTTTACCTTCATTCCGAACTCTGCTTGCGAGTCGGGCAACGACTCTGGCCTGTAGTGCGTCGAGACCAGCGCCGCCTTTGCGCAGCATCTCGCCCGTACCGCGTACCAGAGGACTTCCATGACCGCGCCGGTCGCACGCTCCACCCTTCTCGCCGCCGCCTTCGGCGGCCTGCTGTTCGCAGCCCCCGCGCAGGCCGGCGGCTGCTACGGCTCCGCATGCTACCGCCACGTCACGACCCCGCCGGTCTTCGATACCGTGCAGGAGAACGTGCTGGTCCGGCCGCCACGCACGGTCTATCGCACCACGCCGCCGGTCTACGACACCGTGTCCGAGCGCGTGATGGTCGCCCCCGGCGGCCGCGTCTGGCAGACGAGCCGCGGCCCCGGCGGCGAGCTGATCGGCTGCTGGATCGATACGCCGCCGCGCTTCGCCGTGCGCAGCCGGACCGTCCTCGTGCGGCCCGCGCAGTCGATCCCCGAGACCATCCCGCCGGAATACGCCACCGTCAGCCGGCGCGTCCTGGTGGCGCCGGCCCGCTCCGGCTGGGTGCCGGCCGGCGGCGGGTACGGCGGTTATGCGGGTGGCTACCGCTCAGCCGCCTATGGCGGTCCCTTGGTCGGCTCGATCCCGGATGCCGTCGGCATCACCGGTGCGAGCTCCGCCGATATCGGCGTCGGCCTCGGCTTCTCCACGGGCAGCCGCTACGACGGCTACTGATCGGTCGATCGACGCCCTCGTCCTGGAGCGCGCCCCCGGGACGAGGCCTCGGCCTTTGACGGGGCTGCCTTGATTCCGGGCATCCCGGCGACACCTCTCCGTGGATAGACGGGAGGTGACGATGGGGACGTTCAAGGCCTGGGTGGTCGACAAGGGCGAGGCCGGGCAGAGCCTCGCGTTCCGCGATGTCGACGAGTCCGAGCTGATGGACGGTGACGTCACCGTCCGGGTGACCCACTCGACCCTCAACTACAAGGACGGGCTCGCCCTCACCGGGACATCGCCGGTGGTGCGCCGCTTTCCCATGATCCCGGGGATCGATTTCTCCGGGGTGGTCGAGACCTCGGATCACCCGGAGTACAAGCCCGGCGACGCCGTGGTCCTCACCGGCTGGGGTGTCGGCGAGACGCATCTCGGCGCCTATGCGCAGCGTGCCCGGGTCAAGGGCGACTGGCTGGTGCCGCTGCCCGAGGGGCTCAGCTCCGAACAGGCCATGGCGATCGGTACGGCCGGTTACACCGCGATGCTGGCCCGGATGGCCCTCGACGCCCACGGGCTGACGCCGGCGCACGGGCCGGCGATCGTCACCGGGGCGTCGGGCGGTGTCGGATCGGTGGCGGTGGCGCTCCTGGCGCGGGCCGGCTGGCACGTGATCGCCTCCACGGGGCGGGACGGCGAGGCCGATTACCTCAAGGGCCTCGGCGCCGCCGAGATCCTCGACCGCACGGAACTGTCCAAGCCCGGCAAGCCGCTCGGCAAGGAGCGGTGGGCGGCCGGCATCGACGCGGTCGGCTCCACCACCCTGGCCAACGTGCTGGCCCAGACCCGCTCCGACGGCGCAGTCGCGGCCTGCGGGCTGGCCCAGGGCATGGACCTGCCGACCTCCGTGGCGCCGTTCATCCTGCGCGGCGTCTCGCTCCTCGGGATCAACAGCGTCACCACCCCGCAGGCGAAGCGCCGCACGGCCTGGGCGCGCCTGGCCCGGGACCTCGATCTCGACAAGCTCGCCAGCATGACGCGCCGGGTCAGCCTGGAGGAGGTCGGCCGGCTCGGGCCGGAGATCCTGGCCGGCCGGATCCGCGGGCGGACCGTGGTGGAGGTCGGCTGAAGCTTCGCCTGGAACCCTTGCCGTTCCCGCCGCATTGCATCTCTTATGAGCGTAGCATTCGTCAAAGAGCCCGAGGGCGGGGAAGCCTTCGAGAATCTGCCCGACCGTCCCATCTCGCCGCACACGAACTTCGTCACGCCGGACGGCCTGACGCAGATCGAGGCCGAGGTCGCGCGTCTGGAGCGGGAACTCGGTACCCTGGATCACGCCGACAAGGCGGAGGATTCCCGGATCGGGCGGGATCTGCGGTACTGGCTCGCCCGCAAGAACACCGCGCAGGTGGTCGAGCCGATCGACGGCCAGACGGTGCATTTCGGCGCCACCGTCACGATCCTGCGCGAGGACGAATCTGGGAAAGAGACGAAGCAGACCTTCCGCATTGTCGGCGAGGACGAGGCCGACCCGCACAAGGGCTCGATCTCCTACGTGGCCCCGCTCGCTCAGGCGATCACCGGCAAGAGCGTGGGTGACGTGGTCGAGGTCAACGGCAGCGAAGTCGAGGTCGTCGAGATCCGCGCCTGAACCTTAACGGCCCTCGAAGCGGGCCCGGAGCGGCAGGATCGCCTCGGCGAGATGCTCCATGAAGGCCCGGACCCGTCCGGCATGGCGCAGGTCGGGGTGGGTCAGAACCCAGAGGTCCGCCCCGATCTCCGGGTGTGGGCCGGAGAGCCGGCGCAGGGCGGGATCGGTATCCGCCTCGAAACACGGCAGCGGCCCGATCCCCAGTCCGGTCGTCACCGCTTCCTTCAGCCCCGTCACCGTGTTGATCCGCAGGCGAACTTTCTCCGGCGGTGCCCGCGTCTGGAGGAAGGATGCGAACAGGCCGCCCCCCACCGTCGAACCTGGAACCACCCAGGCTTCGTCGGCGAGATCGCCATAGGTCTGCCCGGCGCGTCCGTAGATGGCCCAGGCGAGACCGGTGAGACGGCGCCCGACCAGGGACTCGCTCGGGCTCCGGCTCGCGCGGATCGCCACGTCGGCGTCCCGGCGCGATAGGTTCAGCGCTTCCTCGGCCAGGATCAGGTCGATACGGATCTCCGGGTAGCGTGCGCAGAACGACGCCAGGATCGGCATCAGGATCCCGGTCGCGAAGTTCACCGGCGCCGTCACGCGCAACTCCCCGGAGGGCGTCTGCCCTTGGCCGGCGACCGTGCGGGAGAACCGGGTCACGTCGGTCTCGATCCGGCCGGCCGCCTCGATCATCGCCACGCCGGCCGGGGTCGGCACGTAGCCGGTGCGCAGGCGCTCGAACAGGCGCACGTCGAGCCGGGCCTCGATCGAACCGAGGCGCCGGAACGCCGTGGAATGATTGATCCCGAGCTGCGTCGCGGCCGCGGTCAGGCCGCCCCGGTCGGCGACGGCTTTCACGAAGCGGAACTCGTCCCAGTCGAGCGACACGCCCGCCTCCTTGCATCCCTGCAAGGGCGTTCTTGCGTGGCGGGGCATTTTTGCAAAGCACAAAACGCGCGATGGAGATGCCACCGCGCCGCCCGGAGGATCTCAGCGGCGCTCCGCAACCCGAGACGGGAGATCGTTCGATGGCCAAGGTCCTGGTGCTGTACTACTCGACCTACGGACACGTGGAGCAGATGGCGTATGCCGTCGCCGAGGGCGCCCGGGAGGCCGGCGCCGAGGCGGTTGTGAAGCGCGTGCCGGAGCTGGTGCCTGAGGAGGTCGCCCGGCAGAACCACTTCAAGCTCGATCAGACCGCGCCGATCGCCACTGTGGATGAGCTGCCCCAGTACGATGCGATCATCTTCGGGACGCCGACCCGCTACGGCAACATGGCCGCGCAGATGAAGCAGTTCATCGACCAGACCGGCGGCCTGTGGATGAAGGGTGCGCTGGTCGGCAAGGTCGGCTCGGTCTTCACCTCCACGGCCTCGCAGCACGGCGGCCAGGAGACGACGCTGACGAGCTTCCACACCGTGCTGTTCCACCACGGCATGGTGGTGGTCGGCCTGCCCTACGCGTTCCCGGGCCAGGTGGGCGTCGAGGCGGTCAAGGGCAACACGCCCTACGGCGCCAGCACGATCGCGGACGGCGACGGCTCGCGCCAGCCGAGCGCGGTGGAGCTGGACGGGGCCCGGTTCCAGGGCCGCCACGTGGCCGGGATCGCAGCCAAGCTGGCCTGACAGGACAGCGCAAGAAAAAAGGCTCGGATTGCTCCGAGCCTTGAAGGAAAAAGGCCATTTGGGGGCTGAGAAGGCCTTCGTGAGCAGTGAACGGGTCGCGGCGTCATCTGTTCCACGGCGCCGATAAAAATAACCGTCGCCCTCAACGGGGTGCGGCGGCGCGGGCAAGGCGGTCGCGGATCGCCTCGCCCAGGCCGTCCGGGGGGATCGGCACCACCGCGATGGTGGCGGCCCCGGAGGTATCGAGCGTGCGCAGCGCCCCGAACAGGCGGGACGCCGCCTCCGCCGGATCGCCTGCCGGGCTCAGGTTCAGGCTCGCGCGGGCCTCGGCGTGGCCCTCGGGCCGCCCGGCCCCGAACAGCAGCACGGCCTCGCCGGGCTCGACGCGCGTCACGTCGAGGCGCACCCGCGCCCGGGGCGCGTAATGCGAGGCGAGCATGCCGGGGCCCGCCGGCCGCTCGGCATCGTCCATCACGGGACCCACCGGCTCGAAGCCCAGCACGGCGCGCAGCGCCGCCCGGGTGATCCCGCCCGGGCGCAGCAGGCGCGGGATGCCGTCGAGACACGCCACGACCGTCGATTCGACGCCCACCTGCGTGTCCCCGCCATCGAGCAGGGCGGCGATCCGCCCGGCGAGGTCGTCGAGCACGTGATCGGCCCGGGTCGGGCTGACGCGGCCCGAGCGGTTGGCCGAGGGCGCCGCCACCGGACGGCCGACGGCCTCCAGCAGGGCGCGGGCGGTCGGATGTCCGGGGACCCGCAGGGCGACGCTGGACAGGCCGGCCCGGGCGAGGTCGCAGACCCGCGTACCCGGTCCGGCCGGAACCACGAGGGTCAGGGGCCCCGGCCAGAACGCCGCGGCGAGGCGCTGCGCGGATCCGTCGAAGCGGCCCTCGGCGAGCGCCGCATCGATGTCGGCCAGGTGGGCGATCAACGGGTTGAAGCGCGGCCGCTCCTTGGCGGCGAAGATCCGCGCCACCGCGGCGGCGTCGGTGGCGTCGGCGCCGAGCCCGTAGACCGTCTCGGTGGGGAAGGCCACGAGCTCGCCCGCCCGCAGCAGCGCCGCGGCCTGGGCGAGGCCGGCGGCGTCGGGGTCGAGCCGCCGGGTCGCGGCCGGGACCGTTGACCCGGGATCGTTCATGCGGGAAGCCGTCGCGAAGTGATGGCGGCGCGCCCGTCGCGCGCCTATCCTGTGGGCCGCCGTAGCCCCGGTGCCCGGGCGCGGTCAAACCCGCCCCGGGCTGAACGCATGGGCGGCCGACAGGGGCGGCCGAGAGGAGCGACGACCCGATGAGCTACCGCGCCCCCGTTCCCGAGATGCTGTTCACCCTCCGGCACGTGGCCGGGCTGGACGGATTCGACCCGGCCGACGCTGAGGCGATCCTCACCGAGGCGGGGCGGATCGCCGGCCAGGTGCTGGCGCCGCTGAACCGGGTCGGCGACCGGCACGGCACCCCGTTTGCCGACGGATCCGTCACCACGCCCCCCGGCTGGCGCGCGGCCTACCGCACCTTCACGGACGGGGGCTGGAACGGCCTCTCGGCCGAGGCCGACCATGGCGGCCAGGGCCTGCCGAAGCTGGTCGAGGCCGCCTGCACCGAGATGTGGAACGGCGCCAACCTCGCCTTCGGCCTCTGCCCGCTGCTCACCCAGGGCGGCATCGAGGCACTCGCGGCCCACGGCTCCGAGGACCTGAAGGCGCGCTACTTGGAAAAGCTCATCACCGGCGAATGGCCCGCCACCATGAACCTGACCGAGCCGCAGGCGGGCTCGGACCTCGCCCTGCTGCGCACCCGGGCCGAGCGCGCCGGCGACGGCACCTACCGGATCACCGGAGCCAAGATCTACATCACCTACGGCGAGCACGACCTGGCGGACAACATCGTCCACCTCGTGCTGGCCCGCCTGCCCGACGCGCCGGCCGGCACCCGCGGCATCTCGCTGTTCCTTGTGCCCAAGGTGCTGCCGGACGGGTCCGTCAACGACCTGCGCTGCTCCGGCGTCGAGCACAAGCTCGGCATCCACGCCTCGCCCACCTGCTCGATGGCCTTCGGCGACACCGGCGGCGCAGTCGGCTGGCTGATCGGGCAGGAGAACAAGGGGCTGGCCTGCATGTTCACGATGATGAACGCGGCCCGGCTCAATGTCGGCCTGCAGGGCGTCGGCGTCGCCGAGGCCGCGACCCAGCGGGCGCTCGCCTACGCGCAGGAGCGCCGGCAGGGCCGGGCGGTGGGCGCGGCCGAGCCGACGAGCCCGATCGTCGCGCATCCGGACGTGCAGCGGATGCTGCTGACCATGAAGGCCTATACGGCGGCGGCGCGCGGGATCTGCTACCTCACGGCCGCCGCGCTCGACGCTTCCCGGGGCCCGGAGGGGCAGGCCGCCCTCGACCGGGCCTCCCTGCTGACCCCGGTGGCCAAGGCCTTCTCGACGGATCTCGCCAACGAGGTGACCTCGCTCGGCGTGCAGGTCCATGGCGGCATGGGCTTCGTCGAGGAGACCGGCGCGGCCCAGCTGATGCGCGACGCCCGCATCCTCGGCATCTACGAGGGTACCAACGGTATCCAGGCCATCGACCTCACCGCCCGCAAGCTGCCGCTGAACGGCGGCGCGACAGTCCGGTCGCAGATCGCCTGGATGCGGCGGGCCGCGGAGGGGCTGCTCAAGGCGGGCGATCCCGCCTTCGGTCACATGGCGGCGCGGCTGCGCGACGGGATCGGCAGCCTCGACCGGGCGACCAGCCACCAGCTCGCGGCGCTGACCTCCAACCGCCCGAACGCGGCGCTCGCCGGCGCGACCCCGTATCTGCGCCTGTTCGGCCTCGCCCTCGGCGGCGCCTGCCTCGCCCGCAGCGCGCTCGCGGCCGCCGCCGACCTGAAGGCCGGCGAGACGGACCCGGCCCTGGCCGCCCGGATCGCGCTGGCCCGGTTCTACGCCGAGAATCTTCTGGTAGCCTCGGGTGGGCTTGAGCAGAGCGTCGTCGAAGGCGGGACCTTCACCGACGATGCCGCGCTGGCGCTGGCGGTTTGAGGGGGCGGACATGGCCGACACCATCGCGATCACCGACCTCGAAGGCGGCGTCCGCCTGATCACCCTGAACCGGCCGGAGAAGAAGAACGCCCTCACGGGGGCGATGTACGACGCGATGCGCGCGGCCCTGGCGGAGGCGGATGCGTCCGAGGGCATCGGCGCCGTGGTGTTCGCCGGGCAGCCCGGGATGTTCAGCGCCGGCAACGACCTCGCCGACTTCATGGGCAGCGCCGCGGGCGGTTTCAGCGCCTCGCCGGCCCTGGCCTTCATCCGCCAGCTCGCCCGCACCCGCACGCCGATGGTGGCGGCGATCGACGGGATTGCGGTCGGCATCGGGGCGACGCTCAGCCTGCATTGCGACCTCGTCTATGCCAGCCCGGCGGCGCGGCTGCGCATGCCGTTCGTGGAACTCGGCCTCGTGCCGGAGGCGGCCTCGAGCTACCTGCTGCCCCGGCGGGTCGGGCGCCTCAAGGCGACGGAGCTGCTGCTCCTGTCCAGCCCGCTCGACGCCGACGAGGCGCTGGCACTGGGCCTCGTCAACGCGGTGCTGCCGGCCGACATGCTTCTGGAGCAGGCCATCGCCCAGGCGGCCAAGCTCGCGGCCCTGCCGCGCGGCGCGCTGGCGGCGTCCCGGGCGCTGATCCGCGGTGACCAGGCGCAGGTCGAAGCGGCCCTGGAGGCGGAGGCGCGGGCCTTCGACGCGCAGCTGCGCTCGCCCGAATCCCAGGAGCGGCTCGCGGCCTTCCTGACGCGTGCCAAGCCCGCCGCGTCGGCGTGAGCACGCCCCCCGATCTGTCCCACAAGATCTGCCTGGTCGCCGGTGCCTCCCGGGGCGTCGGGCGGGGCCTGGCCCGGGCCCTCGGCGAGGCCGGGGCCACCGTGATCGTCACCGCCCGCTCCAGCGAGACCGGCCCGCGCACCGAGATGCGGCCGGAATCGATCGAGGACACCGCCCGCCTCGTCGATGCAGCCGGCGGGCGCGGCCATCACTACCTCTGCGACCACCGCTCGGAGCGGGCCACGGATGAGCTGATTCATTGGGCGCTGCGCCGGTTCGGGCGGATCGATGTCGCGGCCTGCAGCGTCTGGGGCGGCAACGAGGGCTACGACGGCGAGCGCTACCCGGACGGGGCCGGCTGGGGCACGCCGTTCTGGCGCCGGTCGGCCGAACCGTATCTGGGGTTCCTCCAGGCCGGGCCGCTGCCGGCGCTGCTGCTCGCCCGGGCGGTCGCCCCGTCCATGGTGGCGGCGCGGTCCGGCTTGATCGCGCTGGTCTCGTTCGGGACCGAGGATTACCTCGGCGACGTGTTCTACGATTCCGCCAAGGCCGCGACCAACCGGCTGGCGCTCGCCTTCGGGCAGGACCTCGCGCCCTACGGCGTGACCGCGCTCGGCCTCTCGCCGGGCTTCGTCGCCACCGAGCGGGCCCGGGATCTCGGGCAGGACGAGCGGGCCACCGAGGGGCCGCTCTATGCCGGCCGGGCGCTCGCCGCCTTGGCCGCCGACCCAGACGTCGCCACCCGGGCCGGAGCCGTGCTGCACGCGGGCGACCTCGCCCGGATCTACGGCTTCAGCGATGCCGACGGCACCCAGCCGGAGCGCTTCCGCGTCGGGCCCTGACCGCCCCGCCGAAACCGGTTCGACCCGCCGCGGGAGCGAAAAACGGCCTTAATTCTCCGGCACGCTTGTCCGTAATTGGCCGCTTCGGCACTTCGGTGTTTGAGCCGGCTCACTTCGGTGCGACGAGGAAAACAAGCATGTCGGATGCGAATACAGCCCCGCGCGTGCTGATGGTATTCCCCAAGTTCTACGAAAACTCGATGTGGAACTTCAAAGAGGCCATGGAGCTGCAGGGCGCCCGCGCACCCGCGCCGCCGCTGGGCCTGATCACACTGGCCGCGATGCTGCCGCCGGCCTGGCAGGTGAGCTTGGTCAACCGCAATTGCGAGGACCTCACCGACGCGCAGATCCTGGCGGCCGACCTGGTGATGACCGGCGGCATGCTCCCCCAGGAGCCGGACTGCCTCGTCGTGATCGACAAATGCGCGGCGCTCGGCGTCCCGGTCTGCGTCGGCGGCCCGGCCCCGACTTCGACCCCGGAGATCTACGACAAGGCCGACTTCCTGGTGCTGGGCGAGGCCGAAGGCATCCTCGCCACCTTCGTGGAGGCCTGGGAATCCGGCGCCCGCCGCGGCCGGTTCACCGCGGAGAAGTTCAAGGCGGACGTCACGACCAGCCCGATCCCGCGCTTCGACCTCCTGAATTTCAGCCACTACCTGTATATCGGTGTCCAGTTCTCGCGCGGCTGCCCGTTCACCTGCGAGTTCTGCGACATCATCGAGTTGTACGGTCGCTCGCCGCGCACCAAGACCACGCCGCAGATGCTGGCGGAACTCGACCGGCTCCACAGCCTCGGCCATCGCGGCCATGTCGACTTCGTGGACGACAACCTGATCGGCAACAAGAAGGCAATCAAGCTGTTCCTGCCGCACCTCATCAAATGGCAGGAGGCGCACGGCTACCCGTTCAAGTTCTCCACCGAGGCCTCGCTGAACCTCGCGGACGACGACGAGCTGCTCGGGATGATGCGGGACGCGAACTTCTTCGCCCTGTTCACCGGGATCGAGACGCCCGACGAGGCGACGCTGATCCAGACCCAGAAGAAGCAGAACACCAAGCGGTCGATCGCCGACAGCGTACACAAGCTCTACGAGCACGGCATGTTCGTCACCGCCGGATTCATCGTTGGCTTCGACACCGAGAAGGACAGCATCAGCAAGGCGATGTCGCTGTGCATCAGCCAGACCGGCATCCCGATCGCGATGGTCGGCCTCCTCTACGCGATGCCGAACACCCAGCTCTCGCGCCGCTTGCGCAAGGAAGGCCGGCTGTTCGAGAACTTCGCCTACACCACCGCCGAGCAAGGCGACCACTGCACGCAAGGGCTCAACTTCGTGACCCTGCGCCCGCAGCAGGACGTGCTCGCCGATTACCGGGACGTGCTGGCCGAGATCTACGACCCGCCGAACTTCTTCGCGCGCGTCCGCGAGATCTCCCGCCGGGTGAAGCGGCCCAAATTCGCGGCCCACAAGCTCGACTGGCGCCACGTCGCGCGCGATCTGGGGTCGCTGCTGCGGATCTGCTGGCGGATGACCGTGCGACGGCCCGAGCTGGCCAAGCACTTCTGGGGCGTGTTCCTGCAGACCGCCCGCCACAATCCGGCGGCCCTGGAGGCGGTGGTCACCAACATGGTGATCTACCTCCACGTCTACCCGTTCTCGCGCTACGTGATCCGCGAGATCAACGGCCGGATCGCCGAACTCGAAGCCGGCCGCTGGGTGTCGCCCCCGATCCTGGCCCCCGAAAAAGACAGCGGCGCCAAGGCCGCCCCGGTCGGCAAGGTGGTCGCCCGCGCCGAGGTCAAGCACCTCGCCGCGGTGGCCTGACCGGCCGCGCCGGCGTTACGCCGCGCGCACCGTCTGCAGGAAGGCGCCGATCTCCCGGCGCAAGGCCTCGGATTGCGCCGACAGGCTCTCGGCCGAGGCGAGCATCCGGGTGGCGGCCGTGCCTGTCTCGTCGGCGGCGCGGGCGACCGCGTCGATCGTGCCGGTGACCGAACCGGTCCCGGCGGCCGCGTCGGCGATGCTGCGGGCGATTTCCTGGGTCGCCGCGCCCTGCTGCTCGACCGCCGCCGCGATGGACGTCGCCACCCCGTCGATCTCGCGGATCCGGCCGGTGATGCCGTCGATGGCGTCCACGGTCTGGCCGGTCGCGCCCTGGATCCGGCCGACCTGCGCGGTAATCTCGTCGGTCGCCTTGGCGGTCTGCGCGGCCAGCGCCTTCACCTCGGACGCCACGACCGCGAAGCCGCGCCCGGCCTCGCCGGCCCGGGCTGCCTCGATCGTGGCGTTCAGGGCCAGCAAGTTGGTCTGGCCGGCGATGTCGGAGATCAGCCGCACCACGTCGCCGATCCGGCCCGCGGCCTCCCTCAGCTCCTGAACCAAGCCGGCGGTCCGGCCGGCCTGACCGACCGCGCCCCGGGCCAGGTCGGCGGAGCCGTCGACCTGGCGGCCGATCTCCTGCACCGAGGCGCCGAGCTCCTCGGCCGCCACCGCCACCGTGCCGACATGGGCGGTCGCCTCCTGTGCGGCGCTCGCCACCGTGGCCGAGCGCTCGGCCGTGCGGGTCGCCGTGCTGGTCATGGCCTCGGCATTGGAGCGGAGATCGAGCGCCGCCTCCGTCACCGCCGCCAGGACGCCACCGATCGCGGCCTCGAAGCCATCGGCCATCTCCTGGACGGCCCGCCGCCGCTGCGCCTCGGCGCCGGCCCGGGCGAGCGCCGTCTCCTGCTCGAGGGCGCGGGTATGAATCAGGTTGTCCTTGAACACCTGGACGGCCGCCGCCATCGCGCCGATCTCGTCCCGGCGGCCGGTGCCGGGGATCGCCACGGCGGCGTCGCCCTCGGCCAGGCGGCCCATGGCGCCGGTCATCCGCTGGATCGGGCGGGCGATGCCGAACAGGGCGAACAGCATCGCCGCCGCCGCGACCGCCAACGCCACCGCGGTCGCGACCAGGGCGGTGAGCTTGGCCGAGGTCGCATTGTCGGCGGTGGCGGCGACGTTCCCGTCGGTCTGCGACCGGGCCAGCGCGATCGCCTCGGTAAGGCTGCCGACCGCCGCATCGTTCTGGGCGCCCGTCTCCGGGTCGAGGACGAGCTTGAGGGCGCCGTCCCGGTCGCCGGCGATCATCAGCTCGACAACCTGGAGCTGGATGTTCTGGTAGGCGTTCCAGGCGCCGGTGAACCGCTCGTAGGTCTCGCGCGCCTTCGGAGTCGCGAGGCGGCCCTGGTAGGCCTGGCGCAGTTCGGACAACGCCCCGAGGCCGTCGGTCAGCGCCGTCTGGTTCTTGTCGAGGGTCGCGAAGTCCGGCGATCCCGCGACCAGCCGGTACAGCTTCAGCCGCACGTCGCGCACCGCCATGCCGATGGCCTCGGCCTCGTTCTGGGCCGGAAGCCAGACCTGCGAGACCTCCTTGGCGTCCTGTTCGATCTCGGACAGGCGGACGACGCTGACGACCCCCTGGCCCGCAGCCGCGAGGGCCAGCAGGCCGATGGCTCCGCAAAGGACGGTCTTCAGAGAGAATCGCATCGGGGCTTCCGTCGTCGCGGCCAGCCGCGCTTCCGGGTGCAAGGATCTCCGGGATATATCTTAACGTTTTATCTGCGGCCGGAAACTATTCGCGACTAAAGCCACTTCTTCCAGCGAAAGAAAACGTAGGGCAGGATCGCGGCAACGAACATCATCACCACGGCCATGGGGTAGCCGAACGGCAGTTCCAGTTCCGGCATGGACTTGAAGTTCATGCCGTAGATCGAGGCGATCAGCGTCGGCGGCATGAATACGACGGCCATGACCGAGAACAGCTTGATGATGTTATTCTGCTCGAGGTTGACTAGGCCGAGCGTCGCATCAAGCAGGAATTGAATTTTCGTGGACAGGAAGGTGGCGTGCTCTTCCAGCGATTGAAGATCGCGCAGGGTCGAGCGGACATCCTCCCGAAGGTCGCGGGGTGCCTTGTTGGTCCGATAGGTCGCCGACAGCGAAAGCAGGATCCGCTCCATCGAGACCAGGCTCTCGCGCTGCTTCGAGATCAGGTCACCATGGCGTCCGAGCGCCCGCAGGGTATCCTGAAGGGCGGTGTTGCGGGCGGACGGGTCGTCCTGCACTTCGAAGATCTTGCCCGACAGCCGATCGATCCGCTCGCCCTGGAGCTGGAGCACGTCCGCGGCCCGGTCGATCACCGCCTCGATCAGCCCGGCCAGGATGGCCTCGCCGGAGACCGCGGAGGCGCTGCCGTTGCCGGTCGTGCGGCCGGCCCGCTGGGTGTACATCCGGAAGGCCTGGGGTTCCTCGTGGCGCACGGTCACGAGGCGGCTGCCGCGCAGGATGAAGGTGATGCCGGCCAGCCCGGGCTCCTCGGCATCGCTGACCTTCGAGAGCACCCGCCCGGTCATGTAGCGGGCACCCTCCTCGACGTAGAGCAGCTCCGAGGGCTCGATGTCCTTCATCTCCTCGCGGGTCGGCACCTCGATGCCGGCGAAGGCCTCGACCTTGAGTTCCTCCTCGCGGCTCGGGCGAATCAGGTCGAGCCAGACGGTGTCCTCGGGGATCGTGTCCTGGAGATCGACGATTCGGCGCTCAAGCAGCGAGGATCCGGCGCCGGTTGAGGGCTGGTGGATGAAAATCACGACGGTGTCTCGGGTGCAAAACGGTCACTGGGCGGCGCCGGGTCCGATCCGCATCCGGCACGGCGGCTCCAAGCGCAAGCTGTGCCGTGGGTGTGGCGTTGTTTTCTGACGCTTCCGTGACATCGCGGCCCGCATCGACGAAGCGGTGCCGTCCGGCCCGACGTTCAGTTGCAGCCTTCGCAGACGCTGTCCTCGATCTTGTCGGTCAGGGCGCGCTCGCGCCGCTGCTCCCGCCGCGACGGAACCTCGCCCGCGCCCAGCGACGTACCGGGCGGCATCGTCACGCCGAGGCTGTTGGTGTTCGGCGCCGTGATCGTCGATTGCGGCCCTCCGCCGATGCCGGTCTCATCGGCGGCGCGCGGCTGAGCCGCCAGCGTGGCCGGCAAGGCGAGGCTCAGCGCGGGGAGGCTCAGCACGACGAGGGCGAACAGGCGGATCGAGGCTGTGGTCATGACACCTCCAGTCATCGTGAGAAGGTCAGAATCTACAGCAAGTTGCAAGCCTGCAATCCGCAATCCTTCCCGCCGCAAGCTTCTCGATCTTGTGAGCCTCTCGATCTTGCTCGCCTCAGCGACGGCGCGGGGCCTCGCGCCGGAACACGCCGACCATCTCGACATGGTCCGAATGCCGGAACTGGTCGACCGGCGTCACCGATTCGAGCTGGAACCCGCCGGCCGTGAGCGTCGCCGCGTCCCTCGCGAAGGTGCCGGTATCGCAAGACACGCCGATCGCCACCGGCACCCGCGACGCGGCGATCTGCCGGGCCTGGGCCTCGGCGCCGGCGCGGGGCGGGTCGAACACGACCGCGTCGAACCCGTCGAGTTCCGTGGGCAGCAGCGGCCGGCGGAACAGGTCCCGGCGCTCGGTGGTGATCTGGCGCAGGCCCGTCGCGGCCCGGGCCGACCGGTCGAGCCCGCCGAGCGCCGCCGCATCCGCCTCGACGGCGTGGACCGCGGCTGTCCGCGCCATCGCCAGGGCGAGGGGTCCGCAGCCCGAGAACAGGTCGGCGACCCGCCGCGGACGGCGCCCCAAGGCCGCCACGCTCAGCGCGGTGAGGATGGCCTGCCCGGCCGCAGTCGCCTGCAGGAAGCCCCCGGGCGCCGGATAGAGGCGGCTTTCGGCATCCGTGACCGAGACCGGCTCGGCCTCCATCAGGCGCTCGCCGTGGAGCGACAGCCGGGCCAAGCCCAGCTCGCCCGCGATCCGAACCAGCGCGGAGGCAACACCGCCGGTCACCGGGCCGTGTCCACGCAGGTCGATGTCGAGGCCCTGGTCGGTGGCGGTCACGGCGACGTCCAGGGGCTTACGGCCGTGGCCCAGCGGCCCGGCGAGCCGGCGCGCCACCGCGGGGGCCGGATGCAGGGCCGGCACCGTGATCGGACAATGGTCGATCGGCACGAGCGCGTGGCTGCGCGCCGCCATCAGGCCGGCCTCGCCCTGTCCGTCGATCTCCCGGACGTGCAACGTGATGCGGCGGCGCCCGGCCCCGTGCGCGTCGATCGCGGCCCCCGGCTCGACGCCGAGACGGGCCTGCGACAGGGCCTGCGCGACGAGGCCGCGCTTCCAGGACAGCTCTGCGGCGGGCGCGAGATGCTGCGTCCGGCAGCCGCCGCAGCGCATGTAATAGGGGCAGAACGGCTCGACCCGGTCGGGGGAGGGCTGCACGATGCCGACCAGCTCGGCTCGCTTTCCCTCCCGGCGGATCGTCACTCGCTCGCCGGGCAGCGTGTAGGGGACGAGGATCCCGTCCTCCGCGATGCCGTCGCCACGGGTACCGAGCTCCCGGATCGTGACCGTTTCGCTCATGACAGGTTTGCGCCGATCAAAAATTCGGAATTGCCGTCGCCACCCGGCACGGGCGAATCGATCAGGCCCAGAATCGTCGCGCCGAGCCCCTCCAGCACGAAGCGGACGGCATCGCAGACCTCCGCGTGGACGGCCGGATCGCGCACGAGGCCGCCGCGCCCGACGCGCTCGCGCCCGGCCTCGAATTGCGGCTTGACCAGCGCGACGATCGCGGCGCCGGGAGCGAGCAGCGCCGGCAGGGCCGGCAGCACCAGCCGCAGGCCGATGAAGCTCACGTCGACGCTCGCCATTGCGGGCCGCGGCACGAGCCGCGCCGGATCGAGGGAGCGGATATCGGTGCCCTCCAGGCTGGTGACGCGGGTATCCGCGGCCAGCCGCGGATGCAGCTGCCCGCGGCCGACATCGACCGCGTGGACATGGGCGGCGCCACGGGCGAGCAGCACGTCCGTGAAGCCGCCGGTCGAGGCGCCGACGTCGAGGCAGACGAGGCCCGCGGGATCCAGCCGGAACGCGTCCAGCGCCGCCGCGAGCTTCAGCCCGCCCCGGGAAGCGTAAGGGTGCTCGGGGGCGGCCTCGATCCGCGCCCCCGGGGGGATCGCCTCCGAGGGCCGTGCCAGCGGCCGGCCGTCCACCCGCACCAGCCCGGCCCGGATCGCGGCCTGCGCCCGCGCGCGGCTCTCGAAATGGCCGTGCTCCACCAGGAACAGGTCGGCCCGCTTTGGCGCAGGCGCGCGGTGCGCGGGCGCTCCGCCTGCCGGTATGGGCCGTTCTCCGGTCATCAGGGCTTTACAGGCTCGCGTCAGGGCTACGGCAAAGGTTTCGGGGGCCGGCCCTGTCGAAGGGGCGGCGTGCCCCCTACCTAGACCGGGCTGGAGAGGAGAGCCACCGTATGACACGCATCCTGCCGCTGCTCGCGCTGCTGGGACCCTTCGCGGCGAGCGGTGCCTTCGCCCAGGAGCCGGCAGCCCCCAAGCCGACCGAGACGTTCCAGGCGCCGGTCAAGAACGCCAAGGGCGACCCGATCGGCACGATCGCGATCCGCGACGGCGCCAACAGCCTCGTGTTGCGCGTCGCCATCCAGCCCGGCGGATTGCCGCCCGGCTGGCACGGCATGCATTTCCACGCGGTCGGCGATTGCTCGGATCCGAAATTCCTGAATTCGAAGGCCCACGTGAACCACGACCAGAGCAAGCACGGCCTGCTCAATCCGGACGGACCCGACGAGGGCGACCTGCCGAACCTCTACGTGGCGCAGGACGGCTCGGGGAATGCCGAGGTGACCAGCGAGACGCCGCTCACCGGCGAGGGCGGCCTCAAGGACGGCGACGGATCGGCGCTGATCATCCACGCCAACGAGGACGACCACACAACCCAGCCGATCGGCGGCGCCGGCGACCGGGTCGCCTGCGCGGTGATCAAGTAGGGCCTCGTCCAGAACGGCGGATTTCGGCGTTCGGGACGCGGCGATGCGCGAGCGCCGGTCAGGCGGCGTTCGGCGAGGGCACCAGGGGCGGGATCGGGCGCGGGCGCCCCGCCTCGTCGATCGCCACGAAGGTGAGGGTGGCCTGCGTCACCCTCTCGCGGACCTGGGTGCAGAACCGGCGCGCCCAGGCCTCGACCTCGATCTTCATCGAGGTGCGGCCGACATGCGAGACCCGGGTGTAGACGCACAGCACGTCGCCGACCCGGACCGGGCGGATGAAGGTCATCGCGTCGAGGGCCACGGTGACGACCCGGCCCTGGGCCCGGTCCACGCCGGCGATGCCGCCCGCCTGATCCATCTGGGTCAGCACCCAGCCGCCGAAGATGTCGCCGTTGGCGTTGGTGTCGGCCGGCATCGCGATGGTCCGGACCGTCAGGTCCCCCCGCGGCAGGTCCGCGTCGGGGGGCGGCGCCTGCTCACCCTCGAGGTTCGCGCGTGCGACGTGCTGCATGCCGTCCATCCGCCTGTCTCGCGCGCCGTCAGGAAAGGATGCCGGCGAGCTTGAGCCCGGCCGCCAGCAAGATGGCGGCTGCGCCCAGGATGCATTCGAACGGGATCGATTGCCAGAGGTCCGGCGTCGCGGCCGTGGGCTCGGCGCGCTGCGCGATATCGTTCATCGGGTTTCCTCCCGGGCAGGCCGATCTGTCGCCGGCGCGTCCCGTTCCTGCATTATACGGCATGGAGACCAGCTACGCATCTCGAATCAGCGCATGGAAAAGCCCGGCGGCTCGTGGGAGCCGCCGGGCCTGTCAGCGTCGTGGACCGCTCAGTAGAAGAACCGGCGACGGTAATAGGGGCGACGGTAGAACGGGCGCGGGCCGTAATAGAACCGGCGGCGGTAGTACGGACGGCGGTAGAACGGGCGCGGGCCATAGAACCGACGGCGGTAGTAGTACTGGGCCTTCTGGGCCACGGCCGGCGCGGCGTCGGCGGGCAGGGCGATGCCCGGACCGACCGGCGCGGCCGATGCGCCCTGCGGCGCCGCGGCCGCAAAGCCCAGCACCAGCAGGGCCGCGAGCAGGAATTTCCTCAGCACGTCTCGACTCCCTTCGCGTGATTGCGTCTTCGACGACGAACCGCACGCGGGACGAGAACCCGGTCGGCGGTCCGAAACGCTGCAACGCACGGGCGATGGGAAGCGTTGCAGCGTAACCGCTACGGAGATTCGGACAGGGTTTATTTTTATCCCAGCACCGTAGGCGGCCCGCTGCGCCGGGACGCAGCGTGCCGCGCCGACCCCGCGATCAGGCGATCTTGGTGGTCATGTCCTCGATGCGGGCCTCTGTGCTCTGGCGGACGAGGGCGATGCCGTGCTCGCAATCCTCGCGGCGAAGGTAGCCCTCTCCGGAATCCGCGATCACCTCGCCGTTGCGCGCGCGCAGGCGCCAGCGCCACTCGCCCTTGGCATCCCGATAGAGTTCGAACCGCATGGTGCAGCCTCTCGTCCGACGTGTCGGTGAGATGGGACGCCCCGCGCAAAAAAGAAGCCGCCCCGGGAGGTTCCCCGAGGCGGCGTCCGTACCGGTCTAGACGAATCCCGGTCTCAAAAGGTCGAGACCTTTCGCGGGAGCAGGGCAGAGCCCTGCGGATCTCTCAATGGTTCCGGCGTGGAACCCTGTCGTCAGGAGCGGGGCGACCGCTCCAGCCAGCCGATGGTGCGGCCTTCGCCGCTGCCGCCGCCGGCGCTGCGCGGGCGGGCATCGGTCCGCTGGGGCCGGCTGTCCCGCGCCGGGCGCGCCTGCTGCTGGGCCGGGCGCTCGCCCTGCGGACGGGCGGGCCGATCCGAACGGGCCTCGCGTCCCTGCGGGGCGGGACCGCGACCGTCGCCGCGGCCGCCTTCCGGACGGCCCTGGCGCGGCGCACCCTGACCCTGGCCGCCGCCGCCGCCGAAGCTGCGGCCGCCTTCCGGACGCCCCTGCTGGGGACGGCCCTGCTGCGGACGGGACCGCTGACCCGGACGGCCACCGGCCGGGCGCTGCTGCTGGCGCTCGGGCCGACGCTCCTCCTCGCGGGCGATCTCGGCCGCTTCCTGACGGGACGGCGGCGAGAAGCCCTCGGGGAAGCCGGCGACCGGCACGCTCTGGCGGGTCAGCCGCTCGATGTCGCGCAGGTAGGCCCGCTCCTCGTCGTTGCAGAACGAGATCGCCAGACCGGTTGCCCCGGCGCGCGCGGTGCGGCCGATGCGGTGGACGTAGCTCTCCGGCACGTTCGGCAGATCGAAGTTGATTACGTGGCTGACGCCGTCGACATCGATGCCGCGGGCCGCGATGTCGGTGGCCACCAGAACCCGGCAATCGCCGTCCCGGAAGGCCTGGAGCGCCCGCTCGCGCTGCGGCTGGCTCTTGTTGCCGTGGATCGCGGCGCCGGCGATGCCGGCCTTGTCGAGGCCGCGCACGACCCGATCCGCGCCATGCTTGGTGCGGGTGAAGACCAGGACGCGGTCGATGGCCGAATCCCGCAGGATGTGGGCGAGCAGCGCCTGCTTCGCGCCGGTATGGGCGAAGATGACCGTCTGCTCGACGCGCTCGGCCGTGGTGGCGACCGGGGTCACGGCGACCTGCACCGGATCCTTCAGGTATTGGCTGGCGAGCCCGGCGATGTTCTTCGGCATGGTCGCCGAGAAGAACAGGCTCTGGCGCTGGGCCGGCAGCAGCTTCACGATGCGCTTGAGGGCGTGGATGAAGCCGAGGTCGAGCATCTGGTCGGCCTCGTCGAGGACCAGGATCTCGACGCCCTCGAGGGTCAGGGAGCGGCGCTCGATCAGGTCGATCAGGCGGCCCGGGGTGGCGACCAGGATGTCGACGCCCGGAGCCAGCGCCCGCTCCTGGCGGCTGATGGTGACGCCGCCGAACACCACCGTGGTGGTGTAGGACAGGTGGCGCCCGTAATCCGAGAAGGACTCGGCGATCTGGTTGGCGAGCTCGCGGGTCGGCGAGAGCACCAGCACCCGGCAGCCGCGGCGCGGGGCCCGGCGGTCCGAGAGCGAGAGGCGGTGCAGGATCGGCAGCGCGAAGGCCGCGGTCTTGCCGGTGCCGGTCTGGGCGATGCCGCAGAGGTCGCGGCCCTCCATGGCCGGCGGGATCGCCTGGGCCTGGATCGGGGTCGGCGTGACGTAGCCAGCCTCGCCGAGCGCCCGCAGCACGGGCTGGGCAAGGCCGAAATCGGTGAATTGGGTCAAAGAAATATCCGATGCAGCAGGGCCGGCCGGGCGCTTCGCGTTCGGTGCGAGCAGCGCAGAAATCTGGTCGGCCCGTTGGCAGGGGGCAGCCCGCGTGATGGGGCGGCCCGGGTGCATGCACGTTATGAAGAGGGGGGCCGGATCACGCCGGAAGGCGCCCGATCCGTCACGCAGCCCCCTCAAGCGGGCCATGACGGCCGCTGACGCTGCACCGCCGATATGCGGGTGTGCGCCTGCGAAGTCAATGCATCGCTTGGCGCGGGATGACATGGCACCGATCGCCTGGGTGCACGGCTCGGCGCCGCCGCTAGGCCTGTCCGAGGTGGATCGCTCGCGCGATCGCTGCCGGATCCCGCAATGCCGGGCAGGCTCAGGCCGCTTTGCGCCGCGTCTGATGGTAGAGGCCCGCCGTCAGACCCGCGAACAGCACCAGGCCGCCGATCAGCGCGGGGCCCGCGAACCCATCGCCCGCCAGCGCCAGGACGGCATCGTTGCCCGCGATGTAGACGATCAGCGCGAAGGCGACGCCCCACAGGCTCTCGCCGACGATCAGGCCGGTCGCCGTCAGGATGCCCAGCCGGACCGCCCGCTCCGGATCGGCCCGGCGGCGCGCCCAGCGCTCGTAGACCGTGCCGATCACCGCGCCGGCCACCAGGGGCACGACCAGCGTCATGGGCAGGTAGATCCCGAAGGCGGTGGCCAGCGGGAGCAGGCGGAGACGCTTCAGCCGGCCGAGGGTCTCGTCCAGCGCGACCAGCCCCAGGCCGGCGGCCGCGCCCCAGCCCAGCATGCGCCAGTTGCCCTCGCCCGAGAGCACGCCCTTGGCCAGGGTCGAGATCAGGCCGGCCTGCGGCGCGGCCAGCGCGTTCGGCCCGGCCCCGGGCGTCCCGACGAAGCCGAAGCTCGTCGCCAGCACGTTGAGTACCGGCGGGATGATCGCCGACCCGAACACCACCCCGACGACCAGCGCCGCCTGCTGCTTCCACGGCGTCGCCCCGACCAATTGGCCGGTCTTGAGATCCTGCAGGTTGTCGTTCGCGATGGCGCAGATGCTGAACACGATGCCGGTGACGGTCAGCACGTAGGCGACGAGCGCCCCGCCGCTCTGCGCATCCCCGTCGCGGCCGAGCAGCCCCAGCAGCATCGCCGAGCTCGCCAGCGCGGCCAGGATGCCGATCCCCGAGAGGGGCGAGTTGGACGAGCCGATCAGCCCGGCCATGTAGCCGGTCACGGCGGCCACCACGAGCCCGATCACCAGGACGAACAGCAGGCCGCCCGCGACTAGCAGGACGCCATAGCGCTCCAGGCTCGTGCCGCCGAGGACGTCCCACAGCAGCCAGCCGATCGGCAGCAGAAGGCTCGCCGAGACCACGAGGACGACCGCGATCGGCAGGTCGCGCTCCTCGAGCGCCAGCGTCGCGCCGGCGTGGCGCGCCCGCCCGGTCGCGAAGGCCGAGCGGATGCCGCCCAGCACCGGGCGCGCGATCCGGATCAGCGTCCAGAGCGCGGCCACGCCCATCACGCCGGCGCCGAAGAACCGCACCTCCTGCCGGAACGCCGCGCCGACCCAGGCCTCGACACTGACGTCCGGCATCGGCTGCTGCGCGGTCAGGATCGGGACCAGCACGGCCCAGCCGATCGCCAGCCCGAGCGCCATCGCGGCCCCCACCGACAGGCCGACCAAATGGCCGACGCCCAGCAGCGCGAGGGACAGGTTGCCGGCGATCCCGGTCGCGCCCGCGCCGACGCGGAACCAGAGCGCGGCGCTGTCGAGCACCAGCCGGGTCTGCGCCAGCGCCGCGAAGCCGGCCGAGGCCAGGCTGTTCCAGACCAGGATGCGCAGGCCCAGCGCGCTGTCCGCCTGCCCGGCGGCGCCCTGGGTGCCGAGCGCCAGCACCTCCGCGGCGGCCCGCCCCTCGGGGTAGGGGAGGTCCGAATCGACCACGAGGGCGCGGCGCAGCGGCACGGACAGCATCACGCCCAGGATCCCGCCCGTGGCGGTGATCCCCGCAGTGGTGAGCCACGGGAACCCGTGCCACCAGCCGATCATCACCAGGCCCGGCAGCACGAAGATGATGCACGAGAGCGTGCCGGCCGCCGAGGCGACAGTCTGGACGATGTTGTTCTCCAGCACCGTCGCGCCGGGCAGGTGCCGCAGCACCGCCATGGAGATGACCGCGGCCGGGATCGATGTGGCGAAGGTGAGCCCGATTTTGAGGCCGAGATAGACGTTGGCGGCGGTGAACAGCAGCGTCAGCGCGCCGCCGAGCAGGAGGCCGCGCCAGGTCAGTTCGGCCGGTTGAGCGCCGCTGGACATGCGAATCGGGTTCCGGAAGCCAAGGTCCCGATTTTATCGGTAGGCGGCTGAGAGATGCAACCGTCCTTCCCGTGTCCGTGTAAGCATTTATCCGATATCGATGTGATTATTTATATCAGCAACATCAAAAAATACGCCGGAAGACAAAAATCATGGTTCCGATATTGGACGATCGATATTTTATGCGATCGAACATCTAGCCTCGCGCGAACGCCCCGCACCGTGGGCGTGGTCGGAGCGGTGTGGGAGCGTCGAGACTGCCGGGCGATGACGAGCGCCTTGCCGAGGCGGTGTCCGCCCGTCTGTGGTTGACGTTCCACCACGGATGCCGGGCCTGGAAAGGGTTCGACTGTGAGTCGCTCTGCCGCCTGCACGCGAAGGGGCCGAGCGCCGATCCGGTCGGCCGGGCCAAGTCCGTGGTGCTGGCGTGGTTCTGACTGGGGAAGGCCTGCGCCGATCCGAAGCGCTGTTCACCCGCAACGATTGAACGGTTCGCCCCTGCGGCCGAGCGCAGGGCTGCTGGCCGCAAAACGAAGGTCCGACACAATCAACGGCTGAAGCCGTGAACCCGGCGGAGCGCCGAGCGATCGGAGAAAAAACACCACAACAAACGTGTGGTGCGGCCAAGAGGACTCGAACCTCCACCCCTCGCGGGACTAGCACCTCAAGCTAGCGCGTCTACCAATTCCGCCATGGCCGCATCGGACGCGAAGATCCGCCCGTTCGCCCGACCGATGCGACCTCCGGGGAAACCCTCGGGCCGCCGTCATGTCGGGCGGCGCAGCGGATAACAGATCGATCCGCCGCCGACAAGCGCCGCGCTCAAACGGACGCGTAGTTGTCGTCCAGGAACGGCGTCGCGCTGTCGCCGATCGTGGTGCCGGGCTCGATGATCGCCGCCGCCTTGCGGATCAGCTCGGTCACCTCGACGGAGATGCGGTCGCCGGTGACCACGATCTGGCCGCGGGCGATCGGGTGGTCGTTGGCCAGGATCTCCACCATGTCGCTGTCGCTGGATTCCAGCTCGATCACCGCGCCGCGGCCCATGCGCAGGAGCATGTGCAGCGGCATCCGGGCCCGGCCCAGCACCACCGTCAGATCGACCTTCAGGGTCTCGAAGACCGCCACCGCTCGCCCATCCCGTCTCGCCGCCGACCTGGTGCACCCAAAGCTTGCAACCGCCGGCCGCGGATGTTGAAGGCTTCGACCATCGACGCAGGATGGTGAACCCTTGGTAAACGCGCCCCGTCTCACGGTCTCGCCCCATGCCTTCCCGACGCGGCCCGGCTCGGATCCGGTGGGCTGGCGCGTGAGCGACGCGCCCGTGGGCTACGCGGACGCGGTGGCCTGGATGGAGGCGCGCGTCGAGCGGATCGCCCGGGGCGCGGCGCCCGAATGCGTCTGGCTGCTCGAGCACCCGCCGCTTTACACGGCGGGCACCTCGGCGCGGTCCGAGGACCTCGTGGCGCCCGATCGGTTCCCGGTCCACGTCACGGGCCGGGGCGGCCAGTACACCTATCACGGCCCGGGCCAGCGGGTCGCCTACGTGATGCTGGACCTCGACCGCCGGAGCCGGGACCTGCGCGCCTACGTGGCGAGCCTGGAGGGCTGGCTGATCGAGACGCTGGCGGCCTTCAACGTCCGGGCCGAGCGCCGGGAGGACCGGGTCGGCGTCTGGGTGCGCCGCCCCGAGAAGGGGCCGGGGGTGGAGGACAAGATCGCGGCCATCGGCATCCGGGTGCGCCGCTGGGTCAGCTTCCACGGGATCAGCCTGAACGTCGAGCCGGACCTGTCGCACTTCGCCGGCATCGTGCCGTGCGGCGTGCGCGAGCACGGGGTGACGAGCCTGGTCGATCTCGGCCTGCCCGTGAGCCTGGCGGAGGTGGACATGCAGCTGCGCGCCGCGTTCGAAGAGATTTTTGGGGCCACGGTGAGCGAGGCGGCGGAGTAGCTACCGGCGATCAGAAATCCGCGTGCAATCGCGACGCGAAGAAGTGCGCCGGCCCGCGGTCGCGGTTGTAGCCGGGGTTGTTCACGAACTGGTAGTCGAAGGTCAGGGTCACGAACTTGGTCAGGTTCAGGGCGTAGTAGGTCTCCAGCGCCCGCTCGCTGCCGTAGTTGAGCCGCCCGTCCCCGACCAGCAGGCCGTAATAGCCGGCCGCGAAGGCGGCGCGGTGCGAGGGCGAGAGCCGGTTCATCGCCGTGCCGATGGCGACCGTGTCGTCCGGCCGGTCCCAGGCCTTGCCCTTCAGCGACAGGCCGCCGGAGAAGCTCTGGTCGATGTCGGTGAAGGAGATGTTCTCCGTACGCCCGTCGTTCAGGCTGGCCCGGGCGAACAGGCCGAGTTCGGGCGTCAGCGCCTGCTCGAGGTTGATGTAGCCGCCGGTCTTCCGGCGCGGCTTGCGGGTCGCGAGGGCGGCATCGCTGCCGTTGTCGAACAGGCCGAGTTGCGTGAGGGTGACGAGCTCGCGGTTGTTGGCCGAAACCCCGACATTCGAGAACAGGCCGATGCGGATCTTGCCGGGCTGCTCGAGCCACGGGAGCACGTGGCGCTCCTCGAACTCGGCGTTCAGGCCGGCGCGCCGGAACACCCGCGGATCGAGCACGTCGCTCGACGGCTCCTTGGGCACCTGCGTGTAGGCGGCGCGGATCGCGAACTCCGGCCGGTTGTATTCGGCGTAGACCCCTTGCGTGAAACCCGGGAGGTTGGCCGGGAAGTCCCAGGCCGAAGCCCCCCACAGCGACCAGTTGAAGAAGTCGACCCGCGGGTCGTGGGCGTAGACGTTGCCGTCGAAGAAGTCGCCCAGGGCGAACTTGCCGGCGATCAGGGTGATCCGCTCCGCATCGTACCGGGTGGCGACCTGGTTCGGCCCGTCCGGCACCTCCACGGTCTCGCCGCCGAGGCCGATCGTCTGCTTCACGTAATAGCGGTTCGAGCGCAGCTTCGGGAACGGGGCGCCGGCCTTCTGCGCCTCTCCGTTGACGAAGCCCGCGACGCCCAGCGTCCGCGACAGGCCGAAGCCCTGGCTGAACTCGGGGTTGTAGTAGAGCTCGGTGCTGTCGGTGAGCTTGAGCCCGAGGAAGATGGTGGCCGTGGTGGTCTGCCGGGCCTGGTGCGGGATCAGGCTCTGCGCACCCTCGTAGGGCGAGCGGAAGCCCGGCACCCCCTGGGCGATCAGCGTCGTCTGCCCGTGCAGCGAGAAGCGCCCGGTTTCGCCGTTGTCGGGATCGTGCGGTGCGGTCTCGTCCGGATCGGGCGGAGCCTTCAGGCCGCCCGGGAACCACATCAGCCGCGCGAACAGCTGGTTCGAGGTGAAGCGCGCCCGGGACGTGACCGGACCGCCGTCGTCCCCCGGTACGCTGCCCAGCGAGAAGCGCCGGCTGCCGCCGAGGTCGATGTAGCGGTAGTCGATCCCCAGGGCGAGCGAATCGCTGATCGCGTACTGGATGCCCGCGCCCAGGGTGAAGCCGAGATAGCCGAGTTCGCGACGCGCCGTGTTCTGGCCGCCCGCGTCGAGATCCGGGTAATTCGCCAGGAACCGCGCGTTGGCGCCGGCGAGCCCGAACGACCCGTAGACGAGGTACCGGTCGAAGCTGTAGCCGATCCGGGCCCGGAGGGTGCCGTACAGGTCGGTCTTGGCGCGCACGATGTTGAAGGGCTGGTCGGCGTCCTCGTACCCGAAGCCCGTGATGGTCGAGGGCACCGGCCGCTTCAGGTTCGCCACGTCGAGGGTCGCCTCGGCTCCGTAGACCCAGGGGCCGGCCTGCCAGTTCCAGCCGCCGAACAGGCCCCCGACCGCCGTGGTGGCGTTGCGGCCCTGGTCGCTGCGGCCGGTGGAATCGCCGCTCTTGAACGCCGGGACAGCGCGGTTCCCGATCGCAGTCGGCCCGAAATTATAGGCTCCGTAGGACCCGCCCGCGCTGCCCTGGAGGCCGATATAGCCCCCCGACCAGTCGGTATAGGCGGGCAGGTCGGGCGCCGGGCGGCGCCCGGCGAGGTCGGCCGCGGCCGCCGGAACGGACGCGATCAGGGGCGCGGCCAAGACGAGGGCGGCGGCACGGAGGAGGGGCGCGGGACGGGGCGACATCGGACTCGCAGACAAGATATAGCACTTGCTATAATGAGGTTCGCGGACATGCAAGCCGTTTCGGGTCGCCTCGACCACAGGCCACATCGTTTCTCGCCCCGCGTCGCATTGTCGATGCCGTGCATGGCAGTGCCGTGACGATCTCCACATCTCTCCGGCGGTCAAGATACGCGCGGACACAGCCGGCGGAATAACTTCGCGCCACCCGCAGAAACTTGATACGTCTACAGGTAAAGACCAAGAACTATCACTCGTCAGCGCTGTAATGGCGTCAGATTAGAATTGTTATCATTTGATCTGTGCCGGTTTGCCTCTTTGAAATGCCTCGTGGGAGCGTTATGTGCATCGGCATGCGTGCTCCGACTCTCTTCCCGATTCTCCGCGGCCTGGCTGCGGGTGCCCTCCTGGCGACGGCGGGGGCCGCCGCGGCCAAGGAGGTGCCGATCGGTCCGCACGTGACAAAGAACGGCCTCGAGGTCGCGGCCGTCTACCTGCAGCCGATCGAGATGGACCCGCCCGGCATGATGCGCCAAGCCGCGCAGTCGGACCTGCATCTCGAGACCGACATCCGCGCCGCCAAGGACAACCGGAACGGTTTCGCGGAGGGCGATTGGGTGCCGGCCCTCGACGTCCGGTTCGAGGCGGTGAAGCTCGACGGCGACAAGCCCACGGACCAGAAGGTCGCGGGCCAGCTGATGCCGATGGTCGCCAACGACGGCCCGCATTACGGCGACAACGTCAAGCTGTTCGGTCCCGGCCGCTACCGCCTGACGGTCACGGTGGCCCCCCCCGGCAAGGACAGTCACTTCGGCCGCCACGTCGACAAGGAGACCGGGGTCGGCCCCTGGTTCGAGCCCTTCGACGTGACCCAGGACTTCACCTTCGCCGGCGTCGGCAAGAAGGGCGCCTACTGACAAGGCGGGCGCCTCCTGAACCGTAAGGATATCCGTGTCACGCTCGTCGCGCCCCGTCCGCTTCGCCGCCGCGTTCCTCGCCGTCTCCTGCGCGGCTCTCCCCGCGCGCGCCGAGGACATGCCGGTCATCAAGGTGGAGATGCGCGACGGCGTGATCCTGCCGGCGACCATCGAGGTTCCGGCCAACACCCGGTTCAAGCTGGAGATCTCGAATACCGGGCAGTCGCCGGTGGAGTTCGAGAGCACGGAGCTCAAGCGCGAGAAGGCTCTGGCCGCCGGCTCGACCTCGTCGATCGTGTTCCGCACCCTCGATCCCGGCACCTACCAGGTGTTCGACGACTTCCATCCCGAGGCGAAGGCCACCCTGGTGGCCAGGTGAGCGGGTCCCGATGGTGACTGCCCCGACCCTCCTCGCCGAGGTGCCCTCGCGCCGGGACCTGCTCGACGAGCGGCTCGCCCGCTTCGGCGACTGGCTGCGGCAGCACGGTTGGATGATCCGGGCCGTGCAGTGGGTGATCGTCGGCGTCTACGGGGTGCTGGTGATCGTGCCCGCGCTGCTGCCGCTGCCCGACAACACCGCGCATATCTGGACCAACCTGACGCTGGCCGCGCAGTTCGCGTTCTGGGGCATCTGGTGGCCGTTCGTGCTCCTGAGCATGGTGCTGGTCGGCCGGGCCTGGTGCGGCGTGCTCTGCCCCGAGGGCGCCTTGAGCGAGTTCGCCAGCCGCTGGAGCCGGGGCTACGCCGTGCCGCGCTGGATCACGTGGCAGGGCTGGCCGTTCCTGGCGTTCGCCGGCACCACGGTCTACGGACAGATGACCAGCGTCTACGGCTATCCGAAGCCGGTGCTGGCCGTGCTCGGCGGCTCGACCGTCGCGGCGATCGTCGTGGGCCTGCTCTACGGCCGCAACAAGCGGGTTTGGTGCCGCTACCTCTGCCCGGTCAACGGCGTCTTCGCCGTGCTCTCGAAGCTGGCGCCGGTGAGCTTCCAGGTCGACCGCGCCGCCTGGGCTGCCTCGCCCAAGCCCGCACAGGGCGCCGAGACGTTCAACTGCGCCCCGCTGGTTCCGGTCAAGGTCATGCGCGGCGCGGGCTCCTGCCACATGTGCGGCCGCTGCAGCGGCCATCGCGGCGCGGTGCGCTTGGCCCTGCGCTCGCCCAACCACGAGATCGTCCACGTCGCCGGGAGCGAGCCGAGCCTGGAACAGACCGTGCTGATCCTGTTCGGCATGCTGGCCCTCGCGGTGGGCGCGTTCCAATGGTCGTCGAGCCCGTGGTTCGTCGAGGCCAAGCAGCTGGCCGCCACCTGGCTGATCGAGCACGGGACGACATGGCCGCTGGAGATGTCCGCGCCGTGGTTCATCCTGACGAACTACCCCGACCACAGCGACGTGATGACCCTCCTCGACGGCGGGTTGCTCCTGGCCTACATCGGCGCCGCGACCGTGTTTCTCGGGCTTGCGGTGTCGGGGATCGTGGCGCTCGCGACCGTGGCGCTCGGTGGATGGTCGCTCCGGCGCTTCCATCACCTGACGCAGACGCTGATCCCGGTGGCGGGCTGCGGCGTCTTCCTGGGCCTCTCGGCGCTGACCGTCACGTTCCTGCGCGGCGACGGCATCGTGATCCCGTACGTGTCGGAAATCCGGGCCGCCATGCTGATCGGGGCCGGCCTTTGGAGCGTGTGGCTCGCCTGGCGGGTCGCCGGCCTCGGGGCGGGTGGCCTTCAGCGGGCCGCGGCCACGGCCTGCATCGCCTCCGCGGTGACCCTCTCGGTCGCCAACTGGGTGCTTCTGTTCTGGGTCTGGTAGCGCGGTCCGCGTTCAACTGAGGAGAACGCCATGATCGGCGCGTTCATCATCGCCTTCCGCGAAGTCATCGAGGCGGGCCTGATCATCTCGATCGTGCTGGCGGCCACGCGGGGCATCCCCGGGCGGATGCGCTGGGTCCTGCTGGGCGTCGTCGGCGGCCTCGCCGGGGCCGGCCTCGTGGCGCTGTTCGCGGAAAAGATCTCCGACGCCTTCGAGGGCAGCGGCCAGGACATCCTCAACGCCGCGGTGCTGATCGTCGCGGTGCTGCTGCTGATCTGGCACAACACCTGGATGAGCAAGCACGGGAAGGAGCTCGCGGGCGAATTGCGGGCGGCCGGCGCTGCGGTGCGCTCGGGCGAGCGCGAGGCGGCCGCGCTCTCGATCGTCGTCGGCGCCGCGATCCTGCGCGAGGGCGCCGAACTCGTGCTGTTCCTCTACGGCCTCGTGGCGTCGGGCACCTCGGGCGCGGACATTCAGTTCGGCGCCTTCGCCGGCATCGGCGCCGGGATCCTCCTCTCCGCGGTGACCTATCTCGGCCTCGCCGCGATCCCGAGCCGCTACGTGTTCTCGATCACCAGCGTGCTGATCATCTTCCTGGCCGCAGGGCTCGCTTCGCAGGCCGCACAGTTTCTGGCCAATGCCGGTGTGGTGGATGTCCTCGGCCAGACCCTGTGGAACAGCTCCGGGGTGATCGCGGAGAATTCCTGGCCGGGCCGGGTGCTGCACGCCCTGGTCGGCTACACCGACCGGCCGACCGCCCTGCAGGGGCTGGTCTATCTCGGTACCATCGCGGTGATGGTCGGGCTGATGCAGTGGAGTTCCGCCGACAAGCGCCGGACGGTGCGCACCGCCTGAGGTCCGGGTGCCCAAAGGGCTCAGCCCTTTGGCGGGTCGTCAGGGCAGAGCCCTGATGATGGACCAGGGCTCCGCCCTGGACCCGCAAAAGATCGCCGACCTTTTGAAACCCGGCTTTGGCGTTATCCGCCCGTCGCGACCGGGCGCGCGGTGTCCGCGCCCCATTCCGACCACGAACCGTCGTAGAGGCCGCGGGCGGGCTGGCCCAGGGTCTCCAGTGCCAGTGCGATGATCGCCGCGGTCACGCCGGAACCGCAGGTGGTCACGATCGGCCGGTCGGGATCGATGCCGGCCTCCGCGAACACGTTCTCCAATTCCTCCGGGCTCTTCAGCCGGCCGTCCCGTTGAAGCGACGCGTAGTGCAGGTTGTGCGCGCCGGGCATGTGCCCGGGCCGTACGCCCGGCCGCGGTTCCGGCTCCTCGCCGCGGAAGCGGGTGGCCGAGCGGGCGTCGACCACCTGGGCCGAGCCGGTCTCCAGGGCCCGGGCGACGTCGTTGGCGTCCGCCACGGCGCCGTGGTCGAGCCGGGCGGTGAAGTGGCGCCGCTCGCGCGGGGCCGGGTCGCCGTCCTCGGTGGCGTAGCCCGCGGCGATCCAGGCCCGCAGGCCGCCATCCAGCACCAGCGCGTCGCGCACCCCGTAGGTCTTGAGCATCCACCAGACCCGCGGCGCCGAGAACAGGCCCTGGCCGTCATAGACGACGATCTGCATGCCGTCGCCGACGCCCAGCGCCCGCATCCGCGAGGCGAACACGTCGGAGCGCGGCAGCATGTGCGGCAGGCTGGATTCGGTGTCGCTCATGGCGTCGAGGTCGAAGCGCAGAGCCCCCGGGATGTGCGCGGCCCGATACTCGGCCGCGGCGTCGCGACCGGCGGCGGGCAGGTACCACGAGGCGTCGAGCACCACGATGTCGGGCGCCGCGAGGCGGTCGTGCAGCCATTCGGGGGTGACGAGGGGCGGGTGGGCCATAATCCGCTATCCGGCTCTGTTCGCGCGAGGGGCCACCAAACCACAGGCTGGAGCCTGTTGCACGCCCGGTCGCCGGCCGGAGACTTCGCGGTCGGGCGGTTTCGTCAGGCCCCCGGGCGGACCGGCGCGGGGCCGCGATCCCGCGGCCAGCTACGCACCCGGCACCGTGGTCCGATGCAGCGAATGCACGCTGGTCTTGTTTTCAATCGTTGTAACCCCAGTTACGACAACACGATGACGCTCACCGCGCCAGCCGTCTAGGCCGGCTCGGGCGGGTCGCCCCCGATGCCGTTCCGCGAGACGCCAGTCCCGGACACGCGAGACGGGGCCGCCGCCTGAAGGAGGAGCGTTCGATCCTCCCTCTCTGCCGAGGCGCCCGCGCCGACCGTGCAGCCTGCTTATTGAGCCGATCACCCCCATGAATCAACTCGTCCGCATGTCTCAGATCGGTGATGCCGAGGGCGTCCAGGAGCCGTCGGCGGACCTGCGCGTGCCCTTCGCGCAATCCGGTGCCTTCGTGTGCAAGTATATCATCGGCGAGCCGAACGACCGCGCCGTCTGCTGCGGCGCGCCGGTCTCCGACGGCAAGAGCTGGTGCGCGTTCCACCGGCGCATCGTGTTCGAGCCGACCCGCCCCGGCCGTATCCGCTGAGCGTCTGATCGATCAGGTTCCGCGCTGGCCGTCACTGCGTCCGCATGACCTGGATGACGGCGGGCGTGATGATGACGACGAACAGCACCGGCAGGAAGAACAGGATCATCGGCACGGTCAGCTTGGGTGGCAGGCTGGCCGCCTTCTTCTCCGCGTCGTTCATGCGCTGGTCGCGGCTCTCCTGGCTCAGCACCCGGAGCGCCTGGCCGATCGGCGTGCCGTAGCGCTCGGCCTGGATCAGGGCGGTCGCGACCGACTTGACCGGCTCCAGCCCGGTGCGCAGCGACAGGTTCTCGTAGGCCTGCCGCCTGTCGGGCAGGAACGACATCTCGGCCGTCATCAGGGCCAGCTCCTCGGCCAGCACCACCGAGGACGTGGCGATCTCGGTGCTGACCTTCCGGAACGCGTTCTCGACCGCCATCCCCGATTCGACGCAGATCAGCGTCAGGTCGAGGGCATCCGGCCAGGCCCGCTTGATCTCGGCCTGCCGCTTCTTGGCGGTGTTGACCAGGAACAGCTCCGGCGCCTTGATGCCGATATAGGCCGCGCCGATCACCATCCCGATCCGCATCAGGTAGGTGGCGTCGATGGCCTCGAGCACGAACAGGTAGAACACGGCCGCGATCACCGAGGCCACCGGGACGATCAGGCGGAAGAACAGGAACGTCGTCTCGGCGCCCTGGCCGCGATAACCCGCCATCATCAGCTTGCGCTTGGCGGTATCGGTGCCGAGCCAGCGGTGCAGCTGATACCGGTCGACGATGGACTTCATGTAGGCCTTGGGCGCCACGCGCAGGGTCGCCCGGTCGTTCGGCCGGGCCCGGTCCGCCTGGCGCTCCCGCCGCCGGATGAGCTCGCGCTCGTCGCTGACGATCTTCATCCGCTTGGCGAGCTTGTCCGACTCGAAGAAGGGCTGTGCCACCGCGAAGGCGGTCGCGCCCGCCGCGACGGCGGTCAGCAGCGTGCCCATGAAGCGGGGATCGAACAGCTTCTCCGCGATGGCGTCGATCATGGGACGGGATCCGGATCCAACGGGGCTCAGAAGTCGAAGGCGATCATCTTCTTGATCGTGAAGACGCCGATCGACATCCAGATCGCCGCCCCCACCAGCGCGATCGTGCCGACATCCGTCGTCCAGAGCAGCGAGATGTAATCCGGGCTGGTGAGCGTGGTGATGCCCGCCACGCCGAAGGGCAGGCACGCGATGATCGAGGCCGAGGCCTTGGCTTCCATGCTCATCGCCTGGACCTTGCCGCGCATCTTGGCCCGGTCGCGCAGCACCACCGAGAGGTTGTTCAACGCCTCCGACAGGTTGCCGCCGGATTGCTGCTGGATGTTGATCACGATCGCGAAGAAGTTGACCTCGGCGGTCGGCACCCGCTCGAACAGGCGCGAGACCGCCTCGCCGAGCGAGAGACCCATCGCCTGGGTCTCGATCACCGTCCGGAACTCGCTGCGCACCGGCTCCTCGGCCTCGCGCGAGACCATGCGGAAGCAGTCGCCGACGGGGATGCCGGTGCGGATGCCGCGCACCACCACGTCCACCGCGTTGGGCAACTCCTTGTTGAACTTCGCGATGCGCCGGAGCCGCAGGTGGCGCAGCAGCCAGGCGGGGACGCCGAAGCCCCCCGCGAAGGCCGCGCCGGCCGCCGCCACGGGGCTGTCGGTGACGATGAACAGCAGCAGGCCGAGGATCGCGGCGCAGCCCCCCGAGACCGTGTAGAAGGTCCGCTTGGTCCAGCTCAGGCCGGCGCGGGCGAGCTTCAGCTCCAGCGTCGCCGTGTTGGCGTTCTTGGCCTTCGCCTCGATCTCGCTCAGCGTCTTGGCGACCTGCTCCCGCCGGTTGACCGCGACCCCGCGCACCGCCGCCCCGGAGGCCGTGACGCCGATCGACTTCAACCGCTTGCTCGCCCGGCGCTGACCGCCGAGCAGCGGCAGCACCGCCACGTAGGCCACGGCCGCCACGGCGATGCCGATCAGGCCGGCGGCGAGCGGGAGCTGGGACGAATCCGCCATGGTCACGCCCCGTCGACGATCTCGGCGGCGTCGAGCGCCTCGCCGAGCCGGCGGTCGAGGCCGTAGTAGCGGGCGCGCTCCCAGAATTTCGGCCGGCCGACGCCGGTGGAGCGATGGCGCCCGATCAGCTTGCCGTTCGGGTCCTCGCCGACGATGTCGTAGAGGAAGATGTCCTGCGTGGTGATGACGTCGCCCTCCATCCCCAGCACCTCGGTGATGTGGGTGATGCGGCGGGAGCCGTCGCGCAGGCGCATGGCCTGGATTACCACGTCGATCGAGCCGCAGATCATCTCGCGCAGGGTCTTCGACGGCAGCGTGAACCCGCCCATCGAGATCATCGACTCGATGCGCGACAGGCATTCGCGCGGGCTGTTGGCGTGGAGCGTGCCCATCGAGCCGTCATGGCCGGTGTTCATCGCCTGCAGCAGGTCGAACGCCTCGGGGCCGCGGACCTCGCCGACGATGATCCGCTCGGGCCGCATGCGCAGGCAGTTCTTGACGAGGTCGCGCATGGTGACCTGCCCCTGGCCCTCCATGTTGGGCGGGCGCGTCTCCAGGCGGACGACGTGGGGCTGCTGGAGCTGCAGCTCCGCCGCGTCCTCGCAGGTGATGACCCGCTCGTCGTGCTCGATGAAGGCCGTGAGGCAGTTCAGCAGGGTGGTCTTGCCCGAGCCGGTGCCGCCCGAGATGACCACGTTGCAGCGCGACTGGCCGATGATCTTCAGGACCTCGGCACCCTCCGGGGAGATCGCCCCGAAGCGCACGAGCTGCTCGAGGGTCAGCTTGTCCTTCTTGAACTTGCGGATCGTGAGCGCCGGTCCGTCGATGGACAACGGCGGTGCGATGACGTTGACGCGGGAGCCGTCCGGCAGGCGCGCGTCGCAGATCGGCGAGGCGTCGTCGACCCGGCGGCCGACTTGGCTGACGATCCGCTGGCAGATGTTCATCAGCTGCTGGTTGTCGCGGAAGCGGACATTGGTCAGCTGGATCTTGCCGTCGACCTCGATGAAGGTCCGGTTGGCGCCGTTGACCATGATGTCGGCGATGTCGTCGCGGGCGAGCAGCGGCTCCAGCGGGCCGTAGCCGAGCACGTCGTTGCAGATGTCGTCGAGCAGCTCTTCCTGCTCGGCGATCGACAGGACGATGTTCTTGAGCCCGATGATCTCCGTGACGATGTCGCGGATCTCCTCACGGGCGGTCTCGGCGTCGAGGCGCGAGAGCTGCGTGAGGTCGATCGCCTCGATCAGGGCGCCGAAGATCAGGCTCTTGGTCCGGTAATAATCCTCGGAGCGCGGGTTCTCGACCGCCACCGGGGCGGCGGGCTTGGGCGGCGGTTTGGGCGCCGGGGCGGAGTCGCGCAGCACCGGCGCCGTCGGCACGGCGGCCCGCGCGTGCGGGACCGGTGCGGGCGCCGTCGGGGCGGCTCCGGATTGTCGCCTACCGAACATGGGTCAGATCCAAGGCGCCCGCGCGTGGCATCGTCCCGGCGACGGTCTCGCGCATCACGAGGCCTTGCGGCCGGCAAGCTTGGCCAGCAGCGGCTCCAGCAGGCTCGACTTGCTGCGCCGGGTCTCCGGGCGCCCGAGGGTGACCGCCGCCAGGTCGTTGAACAGCTCCGCCACCTTCGAGCCGGCCTGGATCTCGGCGATCATCTGGCCGTTGTTGGCAGCGGTGCCGAACAGGGTCGGCTCGAACGGGATCGTGGCCGCGATCGGCGCGTCCAGGGCCTTGGCGAACTCGGCCGTGCCGATCTCCGGCCGCTTGGCCATGCCGACGCCGTTGAGCAGGATCCGGGGCGGCTGGTCGTTCGGGCGACCGTGCTTGAGCGCCCCGAGCAGGTTCTTGGCGTTGCGCAGGCAGGCGAGGTCGGGCCCGGCGACGATCAGGATCTCGTCGGCCGCGGTGAGCACGCGCTTCGACCACGCGTTCCACTGGTGCGGGATGTCGAGGACGACGCAGGGCACGCTGGCGCGCAGGTACTCGATCAGGGAATCGAAGGCCGGCTCGGACAGGTCGATGGTCCGGTCGAGGCTCGCCGGGGCCGAGAGCAGGCTCAGGTTGTCGCTGCACTTCGACAGCAGCCGCTCGACCAGGGCTGAATCCAGGCGCTCGGGGGCGAATACCGCCTCGGCGATGCCCTGCGGCGGGTCCTGGTTGAAGTTGAGCGAGGCGGTGCCGAAGGCGATGTCGAGGTCGGCGATCACGGTCTGGACGCCCTGGTTGCGGGCGACCGACCAGGCGAAGTTGTGCGCCACCGTGGAGGCCCCGATGCCGCCCTTGACGCCGTAGACCGCCACGGTGCGGCCCACAGGTTTGACGCCCGGCGCCGTGAACAGGTCGGAGATCGCCGCGATCAGGGTCAGCGGATCCACCGGCGCCATCAGGTAGTCGGAGACGCCGCGCTGGATCAGCTGCCGGTACAGGGTCACGTCGTTGACGTGGCCGATCACCAGGACGCGGGTGCCCTCGTCGCAGACTTCGGCCAGGGCATCGAGGCACTCGACCGGCTTCGAGCGCACGCCCTGCGTCTCGATGACGACGACGTTGGGAGTCGGCGCGTGCCGGTAGGCCTCGATCGCGGCGGCACCGCCTCCCATGCGGACCTTGACCTGGGCCTTCTGCATGCGCCGGTCGAGGGCTGCGCCCTCGATCATCGCGGCGGTCTCGCCGGTCTCGCAGAAGGCCTGGATCGTGATCCGGGGCACCGGGGCGATCGTGCGCTCGGATGTCTCGGACGGGTCCGCCATGACGGCACTTTCGGGTTCGTGGTCGAGTCGCGGCGTCGGGGACCAGGGGGCGCGCACCGTTCGTCCTAGTTGGTGACTTGGGACTTGACGGCGTTGGTCCCATCTTGCCGCCATGTGGTTGACGGATCCTTGCCTTCCCGCAACTGGCCGATGTCCCGGACGCGCTTGACCGTGTCGATCCGGCCCTCCGGCCGGCCGCGCACCAAGTCGACGGGATCGGCCACCTGGGCGGCGAGCGTGGCCTGGGTGGCGCAACCGAGATTCCAGCTCGGGCGGTTGCCGTAATCGGACGCGAAGTTCGAGGTGCCGAGATCCTGGGGCCATAATCCGCACTGGTCGGCGACCTTGGCCTGCATGCGCTGGAAGCTTAGGCGGATCGGCGCGGCGAGGCCGGGGGCCGCGACCGGATAGGCCGACAGGGTGACCTCGCGGGCGCCGACGCCGTCCTCGGTGCCGCGCCGGCTCAAGGCCGCGGCCGTGCGCTCCACGGCGGCGGCCTGCGCCGGCGGCAGGCCCCGGGGCACCTCCATCAGGATCCCGCCGCGGCCGTAGCGGCGGTATTCCAGCATGAAGGCGTCGATGTCGCCGGCCTGGCGCGGGTCGAGATGGCCCGGCCCGGTGGCGAACACGTCGAGACTGCGGGTGCCGTCGGCCAGGACGATCGGGTGGCGCGCCCGGTAATCCGACAGGTCGATCCCCCCGGTGGTGGCGGGCTCGCCCTTGCAGGCGGCGGCCAGCAATCCGAGCGCGCAGGCGGCCAGGAGGTTGGACTGGGCGGGCAGGGAACGTCGGGGCAGGGAACGTCGGGTCATGGATCCGGTCCTGGAAGCGGGGCGCTACTCGACGATGAAGCCGACGCGGCCACGATAGGTGCGCCCGAGAGGGGCGGCGCCGACCTTGCCGTAGAGGCGGTTGACCTGCCCGAGCAGCACCGCCTGCCCGTCGGTGGCGTCGACGAAGTTGTCGTCGGGCCGGGTCACCTGCTTGGGCTCCATCGCTCGGGCGATGAACGGGGTGCACATGATCATCAGCTCGGTCTCCATGCGCTGGTAGTCCCGGGACCGGAACAGCGCGCCGAGGATCGGCAAGTTCACCAGGCCGGGCAGGCCGGTGATCGCCTGCTTGTTGACCTGCTGGATCAGGCCGGCGGTCATCATCACGCCGCCCGACGGCAGCTCGACCGTGGTCTCGGAGCGGCGCACCCGGGTGCCCGGGATGGCGGTGGTGACGCCGTCGTTCGTGTAGTTGAAGCTGTTCTGGGGATCGATCTCGGTCACATCGGTGGCGACGCGGATCGATATGCGGTTGTCGGCCAGAACAACGGGGGTGAAGCTCAACGCCACACCGTAGGGCTTGAAGGTGATCCCCGGCGCAGAACAGATGCCGCCGACACAGCTCGATGCCGCGGAGGGTACCGGAAACTCGCCGCCGGCCAAGAACTTCGCCGCCTCACCGGAGATCGCGGTCAGCGTGGGCTCCGCCAGAACCCGTGAGACACCGGCCTGCTCGAAGGCCTTGAGGGTTGCCTGCAGCGAGAAGCCGGCGCCTTGGACCGAGGCCTGGATCTGGTTGCCGGTGGGTGTCGTTCCGCCCGTGATCGGGAATGGCAGGTTGTTGGTCAGGGCCGGCGACGCCGCCGAGCCGAGCGGATTCAACGCCGACCAATTGCCGGTCATGTTGATCCCGAACTGCTTCAGCACGGTGCGGGACACCTCGACCACGGTGACGCGCAGCATCACCTGGTCCTTGTTGCGGATCGTCAGGTTGTTGATCACCGCGCCCCGCGCCCCGGCCGAGACGCCGCCGCTCGGCGCACCGGTGGCGGCCGCGGCCCCGCCCAGGCCGACGAAGGCGTTGGCGATGTCGATCGCCTGCTGGGCGTCCGAGGAGGAGTTGACCGAGCCCGACAGCAGGACCGAGGCGCCCGACGAGCGCACGTCGAAGCGACCGCCCGGGATGCTCTGGCCGAGCAGTTCGCGCAAAGTCCCGAGGTTCAGGTCCCGGGCCACGGTCACGTCGAGGGCGGCGATCTGGCGGCCCTCGGCGTCGAGGATGAAGATCGAGGTCGCGCCGTCGGCCATGCCGATCACGAACACCTTCCGGGTCGAGCGGACCACCGCGTTGGCCACCGCCGGGTTGGCGACGAACACCTCCTTGGCGTCCCGCGGCAGGTCGACGATCACCGAGCGGCCCGCGGTCAGCTCGACCCGGCGGGACGAGGCGGCCTCCGCCGAGCCGACGGTGAGCACCGGCGCGGGCCCGAGCGTCGGCCGCCCCTGCCCGAGGGCGGGGCCCCCGGCCACCAGGGCGAGCAGCGCGAGGATGCGCGCCGGGCGGAGGAGGGTCGGCAGGTCGGTCATGGGGGTCACGGCGTCTGCTGCCGCGCGACGCCGAAGCGCACGACGGTCAATCCGGGTTCGGGCGTCTGCGCCATCGCGGCCTCGCCCGGATGGGCTTCGACCGGCTGGGCCTCGGGGGGGCGTCCCGCATCCGCGAGGCTGCGCAGCGACAGCGACAGCGTGCCGACCTTCTGGGCGAGCGTCAGCGTCTCGGCCTGGGCGGGGGTGACGGCGAGCGTGGCGGTCTCGCCGGTGACGACGTTGGTGCCGTTCTTCTCCTGGATCAGCTGACCGATCGCCAGGACGCGGATATCGGTCAGGATCGTCTGGGAGAGCTGCACCTCGCTGTTGTTGGCGCGCGAGTTCGCGTCGTCGCGAAAGGTGCGGATCACGTCGATGCGGTCGTTGGGCAGGATGAAGCCGCCGGCGGAGTTGGTGCCGCGGCTGTCGGTGACGATGGCGACCGCGCGCATCCCGGAGGGCAGGATCGCGGCCATGAACCCGCTGTCGGGCCGGACCAGCTTCTGCGCCCGGATCGGCTCGCCGGCGAGGAAGCTCGAACGCACGGAGGCGCCGACCGTCTCGTCCAGCGCCTTCGCGTTGTCCTTGCGGCTGATGTAGCCGGCCGTCATGGCGGCATCCGGCCAGAGCTGCCAGCGCAGGTCCGCGGCCCGCAGCACCTGTCCCATGGGCATGTCGGCGGCGGCCACCAGCACCTCGGTCGTCGGGGCCGGCGGCGGTTGCTCGGCCTTCGGGGCCGGCGGCGGCGGAGGCGGGTCGCCGCCGCTCATCAGGAAGGCCGCCCCGCTGCCCGCTGCGAGGGCGATGCCGAGGACGGCGAGACGGGCTGGATTCATCGCATCGCCACGCGCCGGAGACGGCCGAATTGCCGTCCATCCCCGGACCCTGGGGGGCCATTCGTGTACTTATGGTTAAGGTATTATAACTGCGCCGGTCGGATACGGTCCGGAAACGGGGCGGTTGCCGGGCCTGTCACAACCGGCGCGATCTCTCACCTGCGGCCCAATCCTGGCCGTGGCGCAGCATCCGCGGCTGCAATAGTCTTCGCCCGAACCCGCGTCAGAATCGGGTGCTCGGATCATCCGGGCAAAACATGCCGGGGAGTGACATGATCAGGACATTTGGCGGTGCGGTGCTGGTCACCGCCCTGGCTCTGGGCTCGGGCCCGGCGGCCGCCCAGGGTGCCGCGGCCGGCGCCTTCTCGGGCAACGCGCTGCGCATCGGCGTGCTCAACGACCAGTCCGGCCTCTATGCCCAGTTCGGCGGCCAGGGCTCCGTGGAGGCCGCCCGCATGGCGGTGGAGGATTTCGGCGGCAAGGTCGACGGCGTGCCGATCGAGATCCTCGCGGCCGACCACCAGAACAAGCCGGACATCGCCTCGGGCATCGCCCGGCAATGGTACGACCGCGACGGCGTCGACGCGATCATGGAGCTGACCACCTCGTCGGTGGCGCTGGCGGTCCAGGGCCTGTCCCGCGAGAAGAAGAAGATCACGATCACCACCGGGGCGGCCTCCAGCGACCTCACCGGCAAGGCGTGCACGCCCTACGGCTACCACTGGGCCTACGACACCCGGGCGCTGGCGGTCGGCACAGGCGGCGCGCTGACCCGGGCCGGCGGCGACACCTGGTTCTTCCTCACCGCCGACTACGCCTTCGGCTCGGCGCTGGAGGCCGATACCAGCCGCGTCGTGCTGGCCAACAACGGCAAGGTGCTAGGCAGCGTCCGCCACCCGCTCTCGAACCAGGACTTCTCCTCGTTCCTGCTTCAGGCGCAGGGCTCGAAGGCCAAGGTGATCGGGCTCGCCAATGCCGGGCTGGACACCTCCAACGCGATCAAGCAGGCGGCCGAGTACGGCATCGTCGAGGGCGGCCAGAAGCTCGCGGCCCTGCTGTTCACCCTCTCGGAGGTGGAGGGGCTCGGCCTCAAGGTCGCGCAGGGCCTGACCCTGACCGAGGGCTGGTACTGGGATGCCAACGACGAGACCCGCGCCTTCGGCCAGCGCTACATGAAGCGCACCGGCCGGATGCCCAACATGATCCAGGCCGGCACCTACTCGGCCCTGCTGTCCTACCTGAAGGCCGTCAAGGCCGCCGGCACCGACGAGACCGAGGCGGTCAACGCCAAGCTCAAGGCGCTCCCGGTGGACGACGTGTTCGCCCACGGCGGCACGGTGCAGCCGAACGGCCGCATGGTGCACGACATGTACCTGTTCGAGGTCAAGAAGCCGGCCGAGTCGAAGGGCCCGTGGGACCTCTACAAGCAACTCGCGACCATCCCGGGCAAGGAAGCCTACGCGAGCCCGGCCGAGAGCGGCTGCCCGCTGACGGCGGCGGCGAAGTAATAGGCGCTCTTATCGTGAGGCGAGGGCCGTCAAGGATTTGAAGGCCCTTGCTCTTGCAGAACGCGACGCGCTCCCTTCCCCGCACGGGCTAACGATATTCTCACATCGCTGCCGGATTTGGGCCAAGGCTAACCCCAGACGCGTCTCCCTCCCCCCTCTGCGGGGGAGGGTGGGCCGGCCGTCAGGCCGGGTCGGGAGAGGGGAACCCGGCTTCCGGAAGAAGGCCGCGCAGGGGTGAAGGCCGGCGCTTTCTCCTGCACCGTGGTTCCCCTCTCCCGACCCCCTTCGGGGGCCACCCTCCCCCGCAAAGGGGGAGGGAGAGCCGCTGTGTCTCCCGTGTGTTCTGCCGACCCGATGTGTGAATCCGCAAGCTCGTACGGGCGAGGAGACCAGCGCTTTTCACCAGCGACGATTAGGCCGCCCAGACCCGCCGGTACAGCGCCTGGATCTCCTCCGCGCTCGGCTCGACCGGGTTGTTGGCGGGGGACCCGGAGGCGAGCGCCTGCGCGGCCATGGTCGGGATCAGGGCCTCCCAGCGGGCCGGGTCGATCCCGTATTCCCGGGGGCCGGGCACGTCGAGGTCGTCGTTGAGGGCTTCGAGTTCCGCCACCAGGGCGTTGACGGCGGCCCGGTCGTCGCCGTCGAGGCCGGGGATGCCCATGGCCCGGGCGCAGGCGGCGTAGCGCGCCACCGCGGCGGGGGCCGAGAAGGCCGTCACCACCGGCAGCAGCATCGCGTTCGAGAGCCCGTGCGCCACGTGGAAATGCGCGCCGATCGGCCGGCTCATGCCGTGGACCAGCGCCACCGACGCGTTCGAGAAGGCGATGCCGGCCTGGGTCGCGCCGAGCATCATCGCCTCCCGGGCCGCCCGGTCGCTGGGGTCGGTCCAGACCCGGCGCAGGTTCGGCGCGATCAGGCGCATCGCCTGGAGCGCGAGCCCGTCCGAGAACAGGTTGGATTTGCGCGAGACGTAGGCCTCGATGGCGTGGGTCAGCGCATCGATGCCGGTGTCGGCGGAGAGGCGCTTGGGCTTGGTCAGGGTCAGTTCGTAGTCGACCAGCGCGGCCACCGGCAGGTAGGCCAGCCCGATGCAGAGCATCTTCTCGTCCGAGGTCTCGTCGGTGACGATGGTGAAGCGGGTCGCCTCCGAGCCGGTGCCGGCCGTGGTGGGGATCGCCACGATCGGCAGGCCGGGCTCGTCCTGCAGGCGGGGCGCCTTGTAGTCGCGCATGTGGCCCCCGTGGCGGGCGAGCACCGCCACCGCCTTCGCGGTGTCCATCGGGCTGCCGCCGCCGAAGCCGACCACGCAGTCGAAGTCGCCGGCCTTGAGCGCGGCGAGCGCCGCCTCCACGGAAGCCACGGTCGGGTCCGGCACGGTCTCGGAGAAGATCGTTCCGCGGGCACCCGCGCTGGCGAGCCGTTCGAGCAGCGTGTCGGTGCGGCCGCTGCTGACGAGATAGGGGTCGGTGACCACGAAGGGGCGGGACAGGCCGAGCTGGCCCAGGATCTCCGGCAGCAGCCGCGAGGCGCCGGCGCCGATGCGCATCAGCCGCGGCAGGGCGATCGAGGCAACCATGTTATTGATCCTTGGCTTAGAGACGGTTCGGGCCTTCCGGTAACTGTCGATCTTAGGACTTGGGCCGCCGCCGCGAAACCGCCGGCGCTTACACGGACGGCCCGGCGAACAGCGCGCCCGCCGCCTCGACCTCGCCGGCGATGAAGCCCGCCACCGCCCGGATATGGGCCGCCTTCCGGTGGTCCTCGTGGATGTGCATGTGGAACGAGCGGGTCAGCGACACCGCCCCGGGCAGGACCGGCGCCAGCCCGGGATGGGCCGCCGCGATGAAGGCCGGCAGGATGCACAAGCCGGCGCCGTTCAGCGTCGCGTGGACCTGGGCGAGCAGGTTGGTCGAGCGCAGCCGCGCCGAGACCGCCGTCTCGAGCGCGCCGAGATAGTTCAGCTCGCGCGCGAACAGCATGTCCTCGATATAGCCGACGAACGGATGCGCCGTGAGGTCCGGGATGCCGGCGATCGCGGGCGCTGCCGTGAGGTAAGCCTCGGATCCGTAGACGAACAGCCGGTAATCGGTGAGGCGGCGCGCCACCACCCGGGCCTGCTGCGGGGTCGACAGCCCGATGACGATGTCGGCCTCGCGCTTCGACAGGCTGAAGATCCGGGCTGTGGCCATGATCTCGACCTCCAGCCCCGGGTGACGCTCGGTCAGCCGGTGCATCCGCGAGGCCAGGAACACGCTGCCGAACCCGTCCGGGGCCCCGATCCGCACGGTGCCGGAGACGGATTGCGCGCCGGCCTCCGTGGCGGCGCTGGCGGACAGGAAGGCGCTCTCCATGGCCTCGGCCACGGCCATCAGGTTGGCGCCGTCCTCGGTGAGCGCGTAGCCGACGTTGCTGCGGTGGAACAGGCGGGCGCCGAGGCCTTCCTCCAGCGCGCGGATCCGACGCCCCACGGTGGTGTGCTCGGTGCCGGTCCGGGTCGCGGCGGCGCTCAGGGTGCCGGTGCGCGCCACCGCCAGGAAGAAGCGCAGATCGTCCCAGTTGCGTCCGGCCCGGCTCATGGTCGCAAACCCGCTGTGCATCGATGCACGACAGATGTAAGCGCATCCGGCTTTATCGTTCAAGCGATCCTGCTAGGCTGCGCCAAAACCAAACCCAACACGACATCAGGGAGGCGCGCATGCGCAAGATCGGGCACTTCATCGGCGGCCGTACCGTGGGCGGCGAGAGCGGGCGATTCGCCGACGTGTTCCACCCCTCGACCGGGGAGGTCCAGGCCCAGGTCGCGCTGGCCAGCAAGGCCGAGATGCGGGCCGCCATCGAGAACGCCGCGGCGGCTCAGCCGGCCTGGGCGGCCACCAACCCGCAGAAGCGCGCCCGGGTGATGATGCGCTTCCTGGAGCTGATCCGCGGCGAGCACGACGCGCTGGCGGAGCTGCTCGCCTCCGAGCACGGCAAGACCGTCCCCGACGCCAAGGGCGACATCCAGCGCGGTGTCGAGGTGGTCGAGTTCGCCTGCGGCATCCCGCACCTGCTCAAGGGCGAGTACACCGAGGGCGCCGGCCCGGGCATCGACGTCTACTCCCTGCGCCAGCCGCTCGGCGTCGTGGCCGGCATCACGCCGTTCAACTTCCCGGCGATGATCCCGCTGTGGAAATGCGCCCCCGCCATCGCGTGCGGCAACGCCTTCATCCTGAAGCCGTCCGAGCGCGACCCGAGCGTGCCGCTGCGCATCGCCGAGATCTTCCTGGAGGCCGGGCTGCCGCCGGGCATCCTCAACGTCGTCAACGGCGACAAGGAAGCGGTCGACGCGATCCTCGACGACGAGGACATCCGCGCGGTGGGCTTCGTCGGCTCCTCGCAGATCGCCGAGTACATCTACGTCCGCTCCGCCCAGACGGGGAAGCGCGCCCAGTGCTTCGGCGGCGCCAAGAACCACATGATCATCATGCCGGACGCCGACATGGGCCAGGCGGTCGATGCGCTGATCGGCGCCGGCTACGGCTCGGCCGGCGAGCGCTGCATGGCGATCTCGGTGGCGGTGCCGGTGGGCGAGGCCACCGCCGACCGCCTGATGGAGAAGCTGATCCCGCGGGTCGAGTCACTCAAGATCGGCCCGTCGCATGACGGCTCGGCCGATTACGGCCCGCTGGTCACAGCCGAGGCGGTCCGGAAGGTCGCGGGATACATCGACCAGGGCGTCGCCGAGGGCGCGCATCTGGCCGTCGACGGCCGCGGCTTCAAGCTCCAGGGCTACGAGAACGGCTTCTACATGGGCGGCTCGCTGTTCGACCGCGTCACCCCCGACATGACGATCTACAAGGAGGAGATCTTCGGTCCGGTCCTCTCGGTGGTGCGGGCGCAGAACTACGAGGAGGCGCTGGCGCTGCCCTCGACCCACCAGTACGGCAACGGCGTCGCGATCTTCACCCAGGACGGCGACGCGGCGCGCGACTTCACCGCCCGGGTGAACGTCGGCATGGTCGGCGTCAACGTGCCGATCCCGGTCCCGATCGCCTACCACACCTTCGGCGGCTGGAAGCGCTCGGGCTTCGGCGACCTGAACCAGCATGGGCCGGACTCGATCCGCTTCTACACCAAAACCAAGACCGTCACGCAGCGCTGGCCGAGCGGCATCAAGAGCGGGGCAGAGTTCTCCATCCCGACGATGCGGTAGGGGCATTTTAACCCTCCCCCCTCTGCGGGGGAGGGTGCCGCGCGGAGGCGCGGCGGGAGAGGGGCAACGCGACGGTGCAGGATCTCGCGCCCGTCGCGACCTGTCCGGAAACGTCGCTCCCCTCTTGCGGGACTTCGTCCCGACCCCTGCTGACGCAGGGGCCATCTTCCCCCGCAGAGGGGGAGGGAAGCGTCCGTTCTGACCTATTGGAGTGATGCCCATGAGTTTCGGGCTCGATGAGGACCGGACCGCGATCCGCGAGATGGCGCTCGGCTTCGCGGCCGAGCACATCGCGCCGCATGCCCTGGACTGGGACAGGGACAAGACCTTCCCGGTCGAGACCCTGCGGGCCGCCGCGGCGCTCGGCATGGCCGGCATCTACGTCCGCGAGGATGTCGGCGGCTCGGGCCTGTCGCGGCTCGACGCCGCCCTGATCTTCGAGGCGCTGAGCACCGGCTGCCCGACCGTGGCGGCGTTCCTGTCGATCCACAACATGTGCGCCTGGATGATCGACGCCTACGGCGACGCGGACCAGCGCCGGCGCTGGATCCCGGGCCTGATGGGCATGGAGACGATCGCCAGCTACTGCCTGACCGAGCCGGGCTCGGGCTCGGACGCGGCGGCGCTGCGCACCCGCGCCGAGCGGGACGGCGACGATTACGTGCTGACCGGCGAGAAGCAGTTCATCTCGGGCGCCGGCGTCAGCGACATCTACGTCTGCATGGTCCGCACCGGCGAGGCGGGGCCGAAGGGCATCTCGGCGATCGTGGTCGAGAAGGGGACACCCGGCCTCTCCTTCGGCGCGGAAGAGCGCAAGATGGGCTGGAACGCCCAGCCGACCCGGGCCGTGCGGTTCGACGGCTGCCGGGTTCCGGTGGCCAACCGCCTGGGCGCGGAGGGCCAGGGCTTCCGGATCGCCATGAGCGGCCTCGACGGCGGCCGGCTCAACATCGCCGCCTGCGCCCTGGGCGGCGCCCAGTCGGCCCTCGACAAGAGCCTGGCCTACATGGCCGACCGGCGCGCCTTCGGGGCGAAGCTCACGGATTTCCAGGCGCTCCAGTTCCGGCTGGCCGACATGGCCACGTCCCTGGAGGTGTCGCGCACCTTCCTGCGCCACGCCGCCGCGGCGCTCGACGCCAAGGATCCGGCCGCCACGCAGCTCTGCGCCATGGCCAAGCGCCACGTCACCGACGCCGCCTTCGAGGTCGCGAACCAGGCCCTGCAGCTCCACGGCGGTTACGGCTATCTCGCCGAGTACGGCATCGAGAAGATCGTCCGCGACCTGCGGGTGCACCAGATCCTCGAAGGCACCAACGAGATCATGCGGGTGATCATCGCCCGCGCGCTGACCGGGGGACGCTGATGAGCGATGTGATCGTCGAGCGCGTCGGCGCGCTGGGGCGCCTGCGCCTCGACCGGCCGAAGGCCCTGAACGCCCTGACCCACGGCATGGTCCTGGAGATCGACGCCGCCCTGAACCAGTTCTCCGCCGATCCCGGCATCGCCGCGGTGCTGCTCACCGGCGAGGGCGAGCGCGGTCTGTGTGCCGGCGGCGACCTGCGCGGCCTCTACGATAACGCCGGCACCGCCTTCGCCGAAGCCTTCTGGCGGGACGAGTACCGGCTGGATTCCCGCATCGCCGCCTATGAAAAACCGTTCGTGGCGGTGATGGACGGCATCACCATGGGCGGCGGCGTTGGCCTCGCGGGGCATGCCGCCCACCGGATCGTCACCGAGCGCTCGCGCGTGGCCATGCCGGAGACCGGCATCGGCTACCTGCCGGATGTCGGCGGCACTTGGCTGCTGCCCCGGGCGCCCGGACAGGTCGGCACCTATCTCGGCCTGACCGGAGAGCCGGTCGGCGCCGCCGATGCGATTTACTGCGGGCTCGCCGACCTGCTGGTGCCCGTGCAGGCGCTGCCCGACCTGATCGACGCGCTGTCGGCTCTGCAGCCCGAGGCCGGCGACGCGGGCGTGCGCGACGTGCTCGGCCGGCTGGCGCGCGACCCCGGCGAACCGCCCCTGGCGCAGCATCGCGCGCTCATCGACCGGTGCTTCGCCTTCGACATGGTCGACGAGATCCTGTCTGCCCTGGCGGCGGACGGCTCGGATTTCGCGGCGGCGGCCCGGAAGACCCTGCTGGCCAAGTCCCCGTCGAGCCTGGTCCTGACGCTCTGCCTGCTGCGCCTGGGCCGGCGCTCGCCCAACCTCGAAGCCTGCCTGGAGCGCGAGTTCCACGCCTCGCTGGCGCTGCTGGAGGAGGGCGATTTCCGCGAGGGCATCCGCGCCGCGGTGATCGACAAGGACAAGTCTCCACGCTGGAACCCGCCGCGCCTCGACGCGGTCGATCCGGCCTGCATCGCCCGCTGGCTGGAGACGCGGGCGGACCCGGTTTTTCCGGGCTCGCGCACGGGGCCGGTGTGATGTGAGCGCGGCCTCTGCCACCACCCACCTCACCCTTAAGGTGCCCAGCGATCCATAGGATCGCCGGGCCTCGAAGGAGCCCTCCAGTCGCCGCGCGATCCCTGGAACCTCCTTCGAGGCGGCTTCGCCGCACCTCAGGATGAGGGGATGGTTGGGGGGGGCAGTAACAAGCGAACGGGAGGGGTATGATGGCACAGACCATCGGGTTCATCGGTCTCGGAAACATGGGCGGCCCGATGGCGGCCAATCTCGTGAAGGCGGGGCACACGGTGCGCGGGTTCGACCTCGCGCCGGCCTCCCTGGAGGCGGGAAGTGCCGCGGGGATCGCGGTGGCGGGCTCGGCCCTGGAGGCCGCCGAGGGCGCGGAGGTGGTGGTCACCATGCTGCCCGCCGGGCGTCACGTGGTCGAGGTCTGGACCCAGCTCGCCGACGCCCTGCCGGCCGGCACCCTGCTGATCGATTCCTCGACCGTGGACGTCGAGAGTTCGCGCAAGGCCCACGGCCTCGCCGAGGCGCGCGGCTGCCTCTCCGTGGATGCGCCGGTCTCCGGCGGCACCGGGGGCGCCAAGGCCGGGACGCTGACCTTCATGGCCGGCGGCAGCGAGGACGCCTTCGGACGTGCCGAGCCGCTGCTCAAGGCCATGGGCAAGAACGTGTTCCATTGCGGCGCGGCCGGCGCCGGGCAGGCGGCCAAGATCTGCAACAACATGATCCTCGGGATCTCGATGATCGGCGTCAGCGAGGCTTTCGCGCTGGGCGAGAAGCTCGGGCTGTCGCATCAGGCGCTCTACGACGTCGCCTCGGTCTCCTCCGGCCAGTGCTGGTCGCTGACCACCTATTGCCCGGTCCCGGGCCCGGTGCCGACCTCGCCGGCGAATTCCGGCTACAAGCCGGGCTTCGCCGCCGCGCTGATGCTCAAGGATCTCCGGCTGGCGCAGGCCGCCGCCCTCGCGTCGGGGGCCGCGACGCCGCTGGGCGCCGAGGCCGCACAGATCTACGGTCTGTTCGAGGGCCTCGGCCACGGGGGAGAGGACTTTTCCGCGATCATCCGTATGCTTCGCGGATCGGGGAGTGAGTCGTGATGGACGCGTACGAGACGATCCTGACGGAGACGCGCGGGCGGGTCCTGCTCATCACCCTCAACCGCCCGAAGGCGCTCAACGCCATCAACGCGCAGCTCACCCGTGAGGTGATCCGGGCCGCGACCGAGGCGGATGCCGATCCGGGCGTCGGCTGCATCGTCATCACCGGTTCGGCCAAGGCCTTCGCGGCGGGGGCCGACATCAAGGAGATGCAGCACGCGACCTACGCCGAGATGTATGCGCAGGACCGCTTCGCCGACTGGGAGCGGTTCACGTCCGTGCGCACGCCGATCGTCGCCGCGGTGGCGGGCTACGCGCTCGGCGGCGGCTGCGAACTCGCCATGATGTGCGACTTCATCCTGGCCGCCGACACGGCGCAGTTCGGCCAGCCCGAGATCAAGCTCGGCGTCATGCCGGGGATCGGCGGCAGCCAGCGGCTCACGCGGTTCGTCGGCAAGTCGAAGGCCATGGAGATGTGCCTGACCGGCCGGATGATGGATGCCGCCGAGGCCGAGCGCGCCGGCCTGGTCTCGCGGGTGGTCCCGGTGGACCGGCTGCTCGACGAGGCGCTCAAGGCGGCCGAGATCATCGCGTCCATGTCGCTGCCGATCGCCATGATGACCAAGGAGGCGGTCAACCGCTCGTACGAGACCACGCTGACCGAGGGCGTGCGCTTCGAGCGCCGGGTCTTCCACGCGATGTTCGCCACCCAGGACCAGAAGGAGGGCATGGCCGCCTTCGTGGAGAAGCGGCCGGCCCGGTTCGAGAACACCTGAGCGAGGATGGGCGATGGACGTCCTGGACCGCGATAGCGAAGCGCGCTTCGAGATGGCGTTCCCACGCGCGATCGTTGCCCAGAAGGCGCGCGGGCGCGAGGAGACCATCAACGAGCATCTCGTGACGCTGTTGGCCTTCGACGTGGCTCCGGAGACCCGGGCGGTCTGGCGCAAGGAGCTGGTCCGGCACTTCCGGTTCCTGGCGGCGCTGCGGGTCGAGCCCGGCGCGAGCCTCGTCCCGGCGCGGGACTGGTGGACCTGGCTCTATGCCGACCCGTTCGAGAACAACGAGGCCGGCTACACGGCCGGCCTGATCGGGCTCGACGCCGACGACTTTCCCCGCAACGGCCACGCGGTGGAGGCGATCGCCGAGGAGATCCGCCATTTCCACGCCGGCATGGTGCAGCGCCTCGCGCGCGGCCAGGCCGGCGAGGACCTGATTCCCGCCTGAGGGCGGGATGCGGCCGGATCTGCCGGCCGAACAAGAACGACGGGGGGAACGACCATGCCCAGCTTCCGGGAGGCCCGCGATCTGCTGCTGGCCCATCGCACCGACTACGCGGCGGCGGTTTCGGCCTTCGCCTGGCCGGACCCGGTGCCGTTCAACTGGGCGCTCGACTGGTTCGACGCCGAGCTCGCAGCCCCCGAGAGCCGCGACCGCACCGCGCTCCACATCGTCGAGGCCGCCGGCGGCGCCGAGCAGAGCCTGACCTTCGGGCAGATGGCGCGCCGGTCCAACCAGGTCGCCAACCACCTGCGCGGGCTCGGGCTCAAGCGCGGCGACCACCTGCTCCTGCTGCTCGGCAACGTCCCGGCCCTGTGGGAGACCATGCTGGCCGCGATGAAGCTCGGGGCCGTGGTCATCCCGGCCACCACCCTGCTCACGGCGGACGAACTCGCCGACCGCCTGGCCCGCGGCCGGCCCCGGGCGATCGTGGCCGGGCCGGAGCAGCTCGGGCGCTTCGCCGGGCTGGAGACCGGCGAGGCGATCCGCATCGTCACCGGCGCGGCGACGGCGGGCTGGAGCGCCTTCGACGACGCGTCCGGCGCACCCGAGACCTTCACGCCCGACGGGCCGACCGCGGCCGACGACCCGCTGCTGCTCTACTTCACCTCCGGCACCACCGCGAAGCCGAAGCTGGTCCGCCACAGCCACCGCTCCTATCCGGTCGGAGCGCTCTCGACGATGTACTGGCTCGGGCTCAAGCCCGGGGACGTGCATTGCAACGTGTCCTCGCCCGGCTGGGCCAAGCACGCGTGGTCGTCGTTCTTCGCGCCCTGGAATGCCGGCGCGACCATCCTGGTGATCAACCAGGCCCCGTTCAACGCCTCCGCCCTGCTCGCGCAGCTGGAGCGCACCCGCGCCACCACGCTCTGCGCGCCGCCCACCGTCTGGCGGATGATCATCCAGGAGGACCTGACCGGCCGGACGCTGGCTTTGCGCGAGGTCTGCGCCGCCGGCGAGCCGCTGAACCCCGAGGTGATCGAGCGGGTGAAGGACGCCTGGGGCGTCACGATCCGCGACGGTTACGGCCAGACCGAGACCACGGCCCTGATGGCCAACACTCCCGGCCAGCCGGTGGTGCCGGGCGCCCTCGGCCGGCCGCTGCCCGGCTATCGCGTGCACGTGCTCGACGCCGACGGCGCGCCGGCCAGCGAGGGCGAGGTCTGCCTCGAACTCGGGACGCACCGCCCCGCCGGCCTGATGCAGGGCTACGACGACGGCACCGGCGCCCTGTCGGGGGCCGAGGGCGCGCTCTACCGCACCGGCGACGTCGCCTTCGTGGACGACCAGGGCTGCTACACGTTCGTGGGCCGGGCCGACGACGTGTTCAAGTCGTCGGGGTACCGCATCAGCCCGTTCGAGCTGGAGAGCGTGCTGATCGAGCATCCGGCCGTGGCCGAGGCCGCGGTGGTGCCGATCCCCGATCCGATGCGCCACACGATCCCGAAAGCCTACGTCTCGCTGGTGGCGGGCGCCTCGGCCGGCCCGGAGACGGCGCTGGACATCTTCCGCTTCACCAATGCCCGGCTGGCGACGTTCAAGCGCCTGCGCGGTCTCGAATTCGTCACCGAGCTGCCGAAGACCATCTCGGGCAAGATCCGCCGGGTTCAGCTGCGCCGGCTGGAGCATGACGGCGTCACCGAGGACCCGCACCGGGGCCGGGCCTATACGCAGGCGGATTTTCCCGAGCTGAAGGGCGAGACGGAACGCAAGCTCGACCAGACGGCGGGGTGATTCGGGGGTGCCGGGGCCGTAAGGGGCCCTCAAGGTTTCCGGTTTCCGAACCGGAAGCCATGGATTTGCCGATGTTCCCAAGTCCCCCGTCGACGTTGTCGCGCTAGAGCCCGCCGCGGCGGGCGAATCGATAAAATTGCGCGGATCCGCTTCAGCCCCGCGGAGGCTCTGCGGCGCAATCCTGTCTTCAACAACGAGGACGGGTTCGATGGGCGCGGGGCTTCTCAAGACGGTTCGGGTGACGCTCGCCGGCGCGCTGGTGCTGCTCGGCCTCGCGGCCACCGCGGAGGCCCAGACCCTGGCGAGCCTCCCGGTGGAATCCGGCGCGAAGGTGCTCAGCGACGCGCGGCCGATCGCGGCCTGGGTGACGTTCTGCCAGTCCTACGCGGCGGAATGCGCCGTGGACCGGAGCGAGCCGGCGCGCATCACCCTGACCCCGGCGGTCTGGGCCACCATCGTCTCGGTCAACCGCCGGGTGAACAGGACGGTCGAGCCGATGACCGACATGGATCATCTCCATGTCGCCGACCGCTGGGACCTGGCCGAGGACGGCATCGGCGACTGCGAAGACTTCCAGCTGCTCAAGCGCCACCTGCTGGCCGAGGCCGGGCTGCCCCGCCGGGCGATGCGCATGACCGTGGTGATCGACGAGAAGGGTGAGGGCCACGCCGTCCTGACCCTGATCACCGACCGCGGCGACCTGATCCTCGACAACAAGACCAGTGTGATCGAGGCCTGGCACAAGACCGGCTACGTGTTCATCAAGCGCGAGAGCCAGGATGCGACCGCGTGGGTCTCGCTCGGCGGCGTCACCTCGCCGGTCACCACTGCCAACCGCTGATCGGGATTTCGATCTCCAGCCGGTCGCGGTTGCCCAGAAGGCTCGGCCCTGTGGCGAGGTTCAGGGGCGGGGACGCGGGATCGGGAAACGCGTGGCAATGCGACCGTCCCGCCACGGCTGCCCGACGTCCAAGGCCGAAACAGCACTCCGTCATCCCGCGGCGCCGGAGGCGAGCCTAGGATTTAGAGCCGCCGACGGCGCAAAATCCGGATGTTACGGTGGGTCTGGGTCCCGGGCTCCGCTTCGCGGCCCTGGGATAACGGGGTTGTATCGAGGGCCTGCATGCACCGGCTACGCGCCGTAAAGCGTGTCCGACAGTGCGCTGCCCGCCCTCGGGACCCGGAACACCCGAGCCCCGGACCTCGAAACCTAGATTCGAAAGAGCCCGTTCAGGCGGCGCGGCTCAGCGACGGCTGAGCAAGGGTGGCCACGAAGGTCTCGACCCGGCCGATGAAGCCGGCGAGGTGCGGGGCGATGCCCCGAAGGCTGGCGAGGTCGCGGACCAGGATGTCGCGCGACAGGGCACGGTCGCCCTCGGTGGGCGAGCGGGCCAGGTAGGCTTCCACGGCGTGCTCGGCGATGCCGATGGCACCGGCCCGACCATCCTCGGCGAGCGCTCTGATCACCTGCTGGATGGCGGGCTGCATCGTGAAATCCTTCTCTGGCATGGGGCGATCCCATTGGGGGATGGCTGGGTTCTTGCGAAGCGATCGATCCGCCCGCGAATCTCGCCGCGGGCCACCCCTGTCTCAAGCCGGCAAAGCTCGGTCGAATCAAGGCTTTCCAGAGGGGAGCAGGGCGGCCATTCCGCCAGCGCATGCTCCGGGCTGCAGCAACGCGGATGCTACACAGCCCTCAATGGGAACCGATCCGAAGGCTCGCGCGTTTATCGCCTCGTCTTTAACCATTGTGCGTTGCACGCGCGCGTGTCACCCTCCCGTCATCATCGGGCGATGGGGCGTGATCCATGCGGCACGCGGATGGTGGGATTCCGGCTCTCGCGTTCCTGGCGCCCCACTGGCGCGGATGGTCCGCCCCGCTGCGCCGAGCCCGGCAGGCCGCGAGCCTCGCCCTGGTGGGCACGATCCTGATGCTCGGGGGCGCCAACACCCGCGCCCATGCCCGCTTGAACCTCCCCGATGGCACTCCGGCTCCCGAAGCCAGCGGCCCGGTCGGTGCGATCGCGGGCTGGACGGAGTTCTGCCGGCGCCTGCCGGAGGAATGTACCCTCGATGTCGCGCAGCCCGCCGCAATCCCGCTCACCGTGGCGGTGTGGCGGACCCTCCGGAGCGTCAACCGCCGGGTCAACGCGCGCATCCGGCCGATCACCGATCAGGCGCATTGGGGCGTCGTCGATCGCTGGGACTTCCCGGACGACGGCTTCGGCGACTGCGAGGATTACCAGCTGTTGAAGCGCCGGATGCTGGCCGAGCGCGGCCTCTCGCGGCGGGCCCTGCTGATGACCGTCGTGATCGACGAGACCAATGCCGGCCACGCGGTGCTGACGGTGCGCACCGACCACGGCGACTTCATCCTCGACAACAAGACCGACGCGATCCGCCCGTGGCGGCGCACCGGCTACAGCTTCATCAAGCGCGCGGGCCAGGACGGTCAGGCCTGGGTCTCGCTGGAGGGCAAGGAGGGCGCCGCCCAGGTGGCCACCGCGGAGCCGTGAACCGCGCGCTCGCCGAGGCGGAGGGCAGTCCACCCCAGCGAGTCGACCCGACCCATCGGGAAAACCGCCGGACATGGGGGCCGACCCCGGCGCGTCAGGGCGGCAGCCAGGCGTCGTCGCGAGTCTCGCGCAGGGCCTGCCGGATGGCGGCGGCGAGATCGTCGACGAGCGGGCTGGCTCCCCGGTCGGACCGGCGGAGCATGAGGCCCAGGGACGGCGAGGATGGAAGACCATGCCCGGCGGCCTCGAGCATGGCGACCGAGGAGGGCAGGCCGATCGGGGTCCGCACACCGATTCCCAGGCCGGCCACCGTGGCCGCCCAGAGGCCTCCGAGGCTCGGACTGACGAAGGCGATACGCCAGCTCAATCCGTGCCTGTCCAGGTGCTCGCAGGCGAGCGTGCGCAGCAGGCAGGGTGCCTCGAGGCCGATGAGCGGCAGCGGCTCGCCTCCGGCTCCGTTCCACAGGGGCTCGCCATCGGACGCGTCCGGGCTTTCAAGCGGCTGGACGCCCGCGTGCGGCCCCGGTCTCCCGCGGTCTCACGCCCCGACCAGCATCGCCGCCAGATCGAGGGCGACCCGGCCCGAGAGCAGGCCCCAGCCGCAGGCGATCACGGTCGCCAGCATCACGAACGGCATCGGGCGGCCCTCGATCCTCCGGCCGCGCACGGTGTTGCGCAGGATGATGAAAGGGGCCGAGAAGGCCAGCATCGGCAGGGCCGCCACCGCGGGCAGGCCGCCCCGCTCCAGCAGGCTGAAACTCGCCCGCCGCGCCGCGAACAACTCGAAGGCGCTGGCGATCAGCCCGGACAGCGCCAGGCCGATGCACAGCGTCCGGATCGACTCCAGGGCGGCGGGCGTGAGGACCATTATTCGCGCTCCTAAACAGGTTGCGCGGAGTTTAGCCACACGATTTACCGGATGTTAAGCAATCGCCCGGGTTAGCGTTAACCTGTGCACAGGCGCGGGCCGGTGGAACCCGGCCCGCGGGCCGTGCCTCAGGCCTCGTCCTCGAGATCGATGTCGAGGATCGCCATGCGGAAGACGAAGGAATCGTCGCCGTCCTCCTTGTCGTCGGCGATCACGCCGATCGACTCCTCGCCGATGAACACCTCGGCGGTATCGCCCGTCTTCATCGCGGTCAGGCGGATGTTGTTGTTGGCGAACTTGCGGCGCAGGTAATCCTGCAGCTTCGCGGTCTCGGCTTTGGTCACGCTGTCTTGCCTCCCCTGTCGGCGTTGGCGCCCCGGATCGGCGGAGGGCTTGCCACGCCCGCAGCGGAGCAGCAAGCGCATCGGCCGAGCGCGGCGGCGGTGGGTCAGATGCCGTCGCCCACGTGGATGAACTGATCGAGGGCGACCAGCTGGTCCATGGCCCGGGCCGGATCGTCGCAGCCGGCGGTGCCGACGACGCGGGCCGGCACACCCACCACCGTGGTGTTGGCCGGGACCGGCCGCAGGACCACGGAGCCGGCCGCGACCCGGGCGCAGGCGCCGACCTCGATATTGCCCAGGATCTTGGCGCCGGCGCCGATCATCACGCCGCGGCGGATCTTGGGGTGGCGGTCGCCGCGCTGCTTGCCGGTGCCGCCCAGCGTCACCCCGTGGAGGATCGAGACGTCGTCCTCGACCACCGCGGTCGAGCCGACCACGAGGCCGGTGGCGTGGTCGAGGAACACGCCCCGGCCGATGCGGGCGGCCGGGTGGATGTCGCACTGGAACACCTCGGAGACCCGGCTCTGCAGGTAGAGCGCGAGGTCGCGCCGCCCCCGGGTCCAGACGTGGTGGGCGAGGCGGTAGGCCTGGAGCGCGTGGAAGCCCTTGAAGTACAGGACGGGCTCCAGGGCCCGCAGCGTCGCGGGATCCCGGTCGATCACGGCCCCGATATCGGCGCGAAATGCGTCTCCGATGGTGGAGTCGGCCGCGATCGCCTCGTGGAACGCGTGCGCGACCAGTTCGGCGGGCAGCGACGGGTGCCCGAGCCGGGCCGCGACCCGGTGGCCGACCGCGCCCTCCAAGGTGGCGTGATTCAGGATGGTCGCGACGATGAACGAGGCGAGCTGCGGCTCCGTGCGCAAGACGTCCTCGGCCTCGGCGCGCAGCCGCGACCAGACCGGATCGCAGACGGCGAGGTCCCCTGCGTCGCGGCTGAAGGCTGGGCTGAGGGCTGGACTGGCACTCATGAACGGTGGCTCGCGATCGAGGTGTCTGGTGCGCGCTTCGCTGCCGCGGATCCGGCCTCATGGCCGGGTGGGGCCGGGCGCTGCGGCGAAGCTCCGGCATCCCGACCGACGCGGTGAACGACCGCACCGTTGCGGGTCATCCTAGCACAGCGTCCTACAGGGAGAGCTATGCGCGGGGCGCTTGGTCTGGGGCATCGTGCGTTCCGGCAACCTGGCCGCCCGTGACGGCGGCTTCCCATAGCGTGGTGCGCCGCAGCGCAGCGATCAAGGGTGGCAGGCCTGCGGGAGAGGCCGCGCCATTGTCGCTGTCAGCGGTTCCGTCGCGGGCGCGGGCTTGTTTCAGCCGGCGACGGCCACTTCGCCAAACCGCGCCTCGATCGTCGAAACGAGGCGGTCGACCATGGTCTGGAGCGGGATGTCGGAGGTGTCGACCGTGGCCGAGGCCCGGGCGTAGAGCGGCTCCCGGCTCGCCAGCACCGCCCGCAGCTCCTGCATCGCCGAGGCATGGTCGCCGGTGGTGGCGAGGTGCCCCTGCTCGCGCACGCGGCTCATGTGCTCCTCCGGCCGGGCGCGGAGCCAGACCGTGTAGAACGCCTGGAGCAGCAGGTCGTAGGTCAGCGGCTCGGCCACGATGCCGCCGCTCGTCGCCAGGATCAACGGGCCGGGATGCTCGGTGAGGCGGCGCAGGGCCGCCTGCTCCAGGCGGCGGTAGCCCTCCTGGCCGTAGATCGCGAAGATCTCCTGCACCGAGAGCGCGTTCTCCCGCTCGATCTCGGCGTTTAACTCCACGAAAGTCCAGCCCAGGCGCTCGGCCGCGAGCTTACCGAGCGTCGACTTGCCGGCGCCGCGCAGTCCGATCACCGCGACGCGCAGGCGCCCACTCGATTCGGAGCGGCTGCCGCCGGAGAGCGCCTCCTTGGCGGCGGCGATCTGGGCCGGATTCGCCTGGCCGAGCAGGTCGCGCACCACGGGCCAGTCGGGCAGGCCGTCATTGCCGGTGATCAAATCGTCGAGGCGCACGCCCATGGCGTTGGCGACCCGCCGCAGCAGGATGATCGAGACGTTGCCCTGTCCGCCCTCGAGCTGCGCGATGTAGCGCTCGGAGAGGCCCGAGGTCTGGGACAGCACCTTGCGCGATAAGCCACGCACGGTGCGCGCGTGCCTGACGCGGCGCCCGAGATCCGTGAGAAAGAGCGATTCCTGTTCCAACACGCCGCTCATGGCGTCGTCCGCTTTCCTGCCAGCCCGAAAGCAGAGTGCTTGCCCTGCATGTCTGCCACTTCAAGATGCATTGTGATTCGCAACCTAGGATCGAGCGGGTGCTTGCTCGACCGTTCGTGCGAAGCCTGGCGTACCCTACCCTGAAGTCTGTATTGCGCCGCCTGTATCCGGCCGCTTCGACCGGTCCACGGGCCATGGCCGCACCGGCCCAACCCTGTTGCTGGCGTATCGTCTATGTGTTGCGGATCGGCCCAGTGGTCAAGCCTTGAGCAGGATCCTCGTGTGGGCAGATTTTGGACAAGCAGTGGTTGTCCGGCCCCGATCGGACCGGCTCCGCCTCACTCGACCGGGATGGCCGTGGCCTCGCGGACGGGTGCCGCCGCGGGCGGCGCGCGGCGCGGCGTGGCGGCGGCCAGCAGCTGGATCGACGGGCGGCGCGGCGGCAGCGGCACGTCGACGGTCTCGGTCACCCCGCTGGTCGCCGCCGCTTGCGTCATCGCGGCGCCCTGGAACGCTCCGGCCGGCTCGGCCTGCGGTGAGAGGCGCAATTCGGCGAGCTGGGCCGGCGCGGCCTCCGCGCTGCCAAGGCCTGCCGGGCGGCGCGGCGGAAGCGGAACCTCCACGGTCTCGACCGCGGCCACCTGCACGGCGGCGGCCGGCGCGGCACCCGCGGCGGCGGGCTCGACGGACAGGCTTGCATACGTGACGGAGCCGCTGAGGGCGTCCGGACGCCGGGGCGGGAGCGGGACCTCGACCGTCTCGCTCGGCACCGCCGCGACGGCGGCCGCGGTGGGGGCGTAGGCCAGGGCCCCCGAGGCGGCGCCGGGATCCGTGACGCCGCCGCCGAACAGGCTCGCCAACGCGCTGGCCGAGGCCGCGACGGGGGCCACCACCGCGGCGACCTCGGTGGAGATGCCCTGGCGCTTGGCCGCGTAGTAATAGCCGCGGTTGTAGTACTGGTAGGCTTGGCTGACGTTGCCTTGGGCGGTGCGATAGGCGCCCGCCAGGTAGGCGACGCCGTAGCGCAGGTTGGTCGCCGGATCGTAGAGGCCCGCCGCGTCGCCGGTGTAGCCGAGGCTGCGCGCCGTCGCGTGCTTGATCTGCATCAGCCCGAGGGCGCTGCCGCCCTTGGCCTTCGGGTTGTAATTGCTCTCGCGCTTCACCACCGCGTGGACGAAGCTCGCCGGGACGCCGTTCGCCTTGGCCTGCTGCTCGATCAGCGCATCGATGTTGTCGCGCGCGCCCTGCCCGAAGGCGGCCACGGGCACGACCGCGAGAGCGGCAGCCAGGAAGAGGCGATGCATTCCGAGACCTGGTCCTGCTTGTTCTGTGGTCAAGCTAGGTCGCGGGGAAATGAGGCCGTAAAGGGGCCCGGATCCGGCAGCCTGTGGGCGCGTGGAGTGTCGGGCACCCCTGTGCCTTGTCGGTCACAGGGCGGCGCCGTCGGTTAACCATCCCGGTTATCCACAGCGTGCGGGCCTGGACAGTCAGGGCAAAATGAAGCGCGCGACCCCGTGGGCGAACCCGTCCGCGCCGTTGCCGTCCGTCACGGCGCTTGCGGCCGCCTTCACACCCGGGTCGGCATTGCCCATCGCTACCGAGAATCCGCTGCGGGCGAACATCGGCTGGTCGTTCCCGGCATCCCCGAAGGTGGCGATCCGCTCGGGCGGGATGCGCAGATGCGCGCTCATCCAGGCCACGAACTGCCCCTTGTCGAGCCCGGGCGGCGTCACGTCGAGATAGTAGGCCTGGGAGCGGTGCACCGTGGCGCGCCCGGCCAGCGCGGTCCCGATCCGGGTCTCGCAATCGGCCAGGTGCGCGTGGTCCCGGCTGACCCCGACGATCTTCGAGGCTGCCCCCATCAGGCTGCCGAGATCGGCCACCACGCGCGGCTCGGCGCCGATCGTCCGGCGCTCGAGATCCGTGTAGGGGCCCTCCGGGTCGCGCAGGCACCAGGCCCCCTCGGCGAAGACCCAGACGTCGAGACCCTCGGCCTGAAGGCGTTCCAGCGCCGCCCGCGCGGCGGCTTCCGGGATCAGCCGCTCCGCGAGGGTCGAGAGATCGGGCCGGACCACGCTGGCGCCGTTGAACGCCCCCATCGGCAGGTCGAGGCCGAGGGCGTCGACGAGGCCCCGCAGGCCCAAAGGCGGCCGGGCCGACGCGATGCTGAATCCGATCCCGGCCGCGCGCAGGCGCTTCACCGCCGCGATCGTCGAGGGGGCGAGCTGCTTGTCGTCGGTCACCAGCGTGCCGTCGACATCGGAGATCACCAGGGCGATGCCGCTCGCCTTGGGTGCGTCGGACGCCATCGCTCAGGTCCTTCCGGCGGGGAGGAGGGCCTCCGCGGCGAGCTGCGCCACGACGCGGTCGGCGACGGTCACCGGCGCCGCGTCGATCCCCACGATGACCGGGTGCTCGTCGGGGCCGGGGATTTCCAGGGTGGCGAACTGGCTGTCCAGCAGCCGGGGCGACATGAAGTGGCCATGGCGCTCGGCGAGGCGCTTGGACACGAGGGCCCTGTCGCCGTCCAGGTAGACGATCCGGACGCGCCGGCTCCCGCGGGTGAGCACGTCCCGGTACGCCCGGCGCAGGGCCGAGCAGACCACCACGCCGGATTCGCCGGCCTCCAGCCGATGCTGGATCCAGACCGCGATCCGGGCGAGCCACGGCGCGCGGTCCTCGTCGTCCAGCGCGTGGCCCGCATGCATCTTGGCCACGTGCTCGGGGGTGTGGAAGCTGTCGCCGTCCACGAAGATCCAGCCGAGCCGCTCGGCGATCAGCGCGCCGACGGTGCTCTTGCCCGAGCCCGAGACACCCATGACCACCAGGACCTGCGCCGCCCGCGCGGCCGCTCCGGCTTCGTTCTGCATCCGCCCATCCGAGCTCATCCGGACCATACCGCTCCGGGGCGCAACGCTGCGCCGTGGGCTTCATCAATAGGCTCGGCGGGCGGGAAGGAAAGGTTTCTGGGGAACAGGGGGCAATGCGCCGACATCCCGTGGAACCCCGGATGGGGCGGCACGTTCTCCCCGGCGACGACAGAACATTTCAGGAACGAGGGTCCCATGGCCAAGGCAGCCGACAAGCACGACGCGACCCAGGAAAACCCGAAGACCGATCCGAAGGACGTCTCGAACCAGATCAAGGATCCGGATCAGTGGACCACCGGCGGTGAGCCGATGACCGGGGCGCAGGCTTCGTACCTCAAGACCTTGTCGGAGGAGGCCAAGGAGCCGGAGGCCTTCGACTCGGACATCGACAAGGCCGAGGCGTCCAAGCGGATCGACGACCTGCGCCACAAGGCCGGCCACGCCTGAGCGACCCGGGCACACCGCGTCCTGGACCAAGCCGGGCCGCGTCATCGGACATGTCGAAAGGTCGGTGCCGTCACGGGCGCCGGCCTTTCGGCGTTCGGACCCACGTCTCGAAGGCGATGTTTCGAAGACACTATTAAGCCGGCGGCAATGGGAGCCCGGTTAGACGTTCCCATCGCGCCGGGCGACGAGAGCGCTCAACGTCGGCGCGGATACCGGTGGATGCGTGCGCAAGCGCGTCGAACCAGGGGCCTGGAGGCGGGCCCGATCGCGATACGATCGGGTGCGGTTCCGGGCGCAGCGGAAGTCGGAGTCACGGATGGCGGAGCCGAGCTGCGAGGGATCGAGGGCGGCTTCCGGACGATCCCGCCTCCGTGGGGCCGACCTCGCCCGGCAGGCGTTGTCGCGCTTTGCCGCGAACGCGCGCGGGTCCACCGCCATGGAGTACGCCCTGATCGGCGCGCTGATCTTCATCGTCGCGGCCGGCAGCATCCGGTATTACGGCTCCCGGATGACCCCGATCTACGAGCGCATCAGCACGACGGTGAGCCAGGCCAATTGAGGGGCGCCGTTCCGGCCCCGGCCGTAAAGTTTTCGTCCGTCTGCCCCGAAAAAGCTGTGCTTAGTGAGGATGAAACCGCCCGCTCGGCCGTCGCGGGCGCAGTGTGGCCCACCCGCTACGGACACCCCGGCCGCTATGGGCTAGGCACGGGCTCGGCAAAACCGATGGGCAACATCTGGATGCGCAAACTTTCCCTCGCTCTGCTCGCCGCGACGGCGATGTCGGGCTGCTCGTATCTGCCTTCGGCGGGTCCGACGGCGAGCGCGATCCAGGCCGGCGCGGAAGTCGCCACCGCCGACGGCGGCGTGCTCGCCCGCTACGAAATCATCGACGTCACCCCATCCGTGGTCGAGGCCCTGCGCGGCCGGCCCCTCGACAGCCTGCTCGCCTCCTTCGGCGACCACCGCCCCTCCACCGAGCCGGTGATCGGCATCGGCGACATGGTCTCGGTCTCGGTCTGGGAGGCCGGTTCCGGCGGCCTGTTCTCCGGCCCGCTGGTGGCCGACCGCTTCTCCGCCGGCTCCAAGTCCGCCCTCATCCCCGAGCAGCCGGTCGGCCGCGACGGCGCGATCTCGGTGCCCTATGCCGGGCGCATCAAGGTCGCCGGCCGCCGGCCCCAGGACGTCCAGGGCCTGATCGAGAACGAGCTCGCCGGCAAGGCGATCCAGCCGCAGGTGCTGGTCTCGGTCACCCGGCCGATCAGCCAGGCGGTGACCGTCACCGGCGAGGGCGCCGCCGGCGCGCGCCTGCCGCTGTCGGGCCACGGCGACCGCATCCTCGACGTCATCGCGTCGGCGGGCGGCAACCGCTCGCCGGTCTCGGAGACCTTCGTGCGCCTGTCGCGCGGGCCGGTCACCGCCACGGTGCCGCTGACCACGGTGGTGTCGAACCCCAAGGAGAACATCTACCTGCGGCCCAACGACGTGCTGACCCTGGTGCGCGATCCACAGACCTTCCTGGCGGTGGGCGCGCTCGGCCAGGCGACCGAGCTGCCGTTCCAGGCCGACGGGATCACCCTGGCCCAGGCGCTCGCCAAGGCGCGCGGCCTCTCGGACTTCGCCGCCGACCCGGCCGGCACCTTCATCTTCCGGTTCGAGCCCGCCAGCGTGGTGCGCCGCCTCAACCCGGCCACCAAGCTCACCGGCACCCCGCTGGTGCCGGTGGTGTACCGGATCAACATGCGCGACCCCAACAGCCTGTTCACAACCCAGGCGTTCCGCATGCGCAACCGCGACCTGATCTACGTCTCGAACGCCCCGTTCACCGAGGTCTCGAAGGTGCTGTCGGTCTTCACCTCCGTTACCGGCCCGGTCTCCTCGGTGGCGACCGCCTACTATTACGCGAAGTAAGCGCGGGACGACTTTCGCGCGTCGGCGGAAAACAATCGCGTTCCGCTGCGTCCTCGCGTATGGGCTTCCCGTGCGGTTTGGTGCGGCGCGGGAGCGCCCGGACGAAGCCGCGACCCACCCGCGCCGGTGGCTGCCTCGCGCAAGGATGCCTAGAAGAGCCCGATGAAGATCGGACGCGTCGTCTCCGCCCGCGGGCTGTTCCGGCCCACGCTGTTCCCCTTGAGCCTGTGTCTCGCGCTCCTGTCGGCCGGGCCGGCGGCGGCCGATGTCGTGGTCGGCGTCGCGGTTCCGCGCTCGGGCCCCTACGTGGCGGTGGGCGAGCAGGTGCTGCGCGGCGTCGAGGCCGCGGCCCGGGATGCCAACGCCATGGGCGGGCTCGATGGGCAGCCCGTCACCCTCGACGCGCAGGACGATGCCTGCGACTCGAACACCGCCACCGCGGTCGCCAACCACTTCGTCCGCTCCAACGTGCGCCTCGTGGTCGGCCATGTCTGCTCGAACGCCTCGATCGCGGCCTCCGACATCTACGCCCAGAACGGCATCGTGATGATCAGCGCGGCCTCGGTCTCGGCCCGGCTCACGGACCGGGGCCTGCCGAACGTCTTCCGGGTCTGCGGGCGCGACGACGATCAGGCCCGGCTCTCCGCCGCGGTGCTCGCCGAGCGGTTCCGCGACCGTAAGATCGCGCTGATCCAGGACCAGACCCCGGCCTCCCGGACGCTGGCGGCCGCCACCAAGGACAACCTCAACCGGATCGGCATCAACGAGGCCCTGTCCCTGTCGTTCGCGCCGAGCGACGCCGACGACGCCGCCCTGGTGGACCGGCTCAAGGGCGCGGGGATCGAGGTGGTGTATTACGGCGGCGACGCCGCCGAGATGGGCCGCCTCGTGAAGGTCGCCGCCGATCGCGGCTACCGCCCGCAATGGTTCGGCACCTCGGCGATCGCGACGCCGGACTTCGCCAAGGTCGCGGGCTCGGCCAGCAACGGCGTGCTGATGACCTTCTACCTCGACCCGAGCCGCCAGCCCGCCGCCGCCGCCGTCGTGAAGGCGTTCAAGGCCGAGGGCGTCGATCCCACCGGCTCGACCGTCTACGGCTACGCGGCCCTGCAGGCGCTGGTCGCGGCCGGCAACTTCGCCCATTCGGTCGAGCCGAGGCCGATCGCCCAGGCGCTCCACACGGAGCGGTTCGACGTCGTGCTCGGCACGGTCGGGTTCGATTCCAAGGGCGACGTCACCGCCCAGGGCTATGTCCTCTACGTCTGGAAGGACGGCAGCTTCACGCCCGCCGGGAAGTGAGTTCTCGCTCTCAAGCCCCGGCCGATAGCCGCGCCTTCGCGGCTTGAGCCAGAAAGGCGGATCGGCTCTCGCCGGTCGCCTCGGCGGCCCGGTCGATCCGTCGGAGGAGGCCTTCCTCCATTGAGATGTTGACGCGCACGGCCCGGCCTGGAAGCTCGACCTGCATGAGCGCGACCATCGCGTCGGCGCTGTCCTCGCAAAAGCCCGGGTCGCCGCGCAATTCCTCCAGTGCCCGCAGGCGCGGGATCTCTTCACCGTCCTCCGCCATTCCGGCGACGTGGAAGGCCAACATCTCGGCGGCCTTCCGATAGAGCGTGTCGAGATCGCCCGCGACCGTCGTCGCTCCCGGGAAGTCCGGGAAGGAGGCGCCGAACCGGCCGTCCTCCTGGTGCACCAGCATGACAACGTGAGCCATTTCCGCCATCTCGGTCGCTATCACCATCGAGGGATCAGGCCGCAGGTCCCGAGAGGTCGCGGCCTGATCTGTCACCAAGTCCATCCAGCCTGCCGATAGATACTACGTAGGGTTCCAGTCGGTATTTCCGGCTCGCCGGTATCGACTGTGACTTTTCCGGGCTTTCTCGGATGCTTGAACTGGACGTGATCGCCGGGTCCCTTCCGGGCGACGAACCAACCGTCCCTCTGAAGCGCCGCGATCACCCCGCGTGTTGTGCGGTCACGCACCTTCTTCGGCATGCCTGGAACACTCTCTGCCCCTCCCGCCGCGCTTGCTGCTACAGGAGGGGACTCTCATAGTTCCGACAGGCACAAGATTACACAACGCACCGCGCAGCGCAACAGACGTGTGTATGTGTGCGCAACGAGTTTGAGCCGTTCTGGCTGAACGTGACGATAGCGATTGGCATCAGCCTGCGATCAATCCGAGGTGGGGAGCCTCCTACCCCCGCTCGGCAGCATCGACCTCCGCACCGCGTCCCAGCCCACGCAGCAGCTCGGCCAGGTGCGGCCGCACCCGCAACTGCAGCGCGTGGAGCCGGCGGACCGCCTCGCTGAGCCGGCCCTCGCGGCCGAGCCTCTCATCCGCGAAGCCGATCATCCGGGCGTTGGGCCAGGCCGGCTCGCGCAGGGCGTGCAGGCGGGCGACCAGGGCCTCGGCGGAAACGTCGGGTTCGGCCTGGGCGAACAGCATCAGCAGCGCCGCGGTGGAGCGCGACAGGCCGTAATGGCAATGGACCAAGAGGTGGCCGGCACCGTCGAGGTCGCGCCCGAAGCCGAGGATCGCCGCGATATGTTCGGGCTCGGGCGGCACGAGGCCGTCGCCGGGGCCGAGGCAATCGTGGAAGTGCAGGGTCGTGCGGGCATGGGCGCCGTAGGCGGCGAACGCCTCCGGCTCGGGCGTGCCGGGATCGAGCAGCGACAGGACGTGGCTGACCCCGCTCGCGCCGTGCCCGGCCAGCTCCTCCAGGCCGCACACGGTGTGCAGGGTGACGTCGGGGAGGGGCATATCGGGGAGGGGCATATCGGGGAGTGGCATGTCGGGATCGGCTCGCATGGTCGGGCGCCTATCACGGGGGCGGTGCGGTTTCGAGGCGCCATGGCGCCACGGCGGCAGCTCCGCATGCCGCGGGTGCTTTCGAGAACGGCCGCGGACGTGCTACCTGCGCGCCGACCTTCCGCCGGCCGGATTGGACACACTGAGACGAGATGCCGTTGGACGAGCCCCATGATGCGCCCTCCCGTACCGCCGGAACCCGCCGCGCGGTCCTGACCGCCGGCCTCGGCGCGGCGATCGCCGCGCCGCTGGCGGCGCCGGCCCTGGCCCAGGGCGCTCCCGAGCTGCGCTGGCGCCTGTCCTCGGCCTACGCCAAGAGCCTCGACATCCTGTTCGGCGCCCCCGAGGCGCTCAGCCGGATCGTCGCCGAGGCCACCGACGGGCGGTTCCAGATCCAGGTGCTCGGCCCCGGCGAGCCGGTCCCGGCCGAGACCCTGCTCGATGCCGTGTCGGCCGGCACGGTCGAGATGGGCCACGGCCCGGCGACCCTCGGCCAGGCCAAGGACCCGACCTTCGCGCTCGCCACCGCGATTCCGTTCGGCCTCAACGCACGGGGCGCCGCCGCCTGGTGGCTGGCGGGGGGCGCGGCGGAGCTGTTCGCCGAGGTCTTCGCGAAGTCCGGCCTGGTCTGCCTGCCCGGCGGCAATACCGGCGCGCAGATGGGCGGCTGGTTCCGGCGCGAGATCAAGAGCGTGGCCGACCTCCAGGGCCTCAAGTTCCGCATCGGCGGCATGGGTGGGCAGGTGCTGACGAAGTTCGGCGTCCAGCCGCAGGCGATCCCCGGCCCCGAGATCTACCAGGCCCTCGAGACCAAGAAGCTCGACGCCGCCGAGTGGATCGGCCCCTACGACGACGAACGGCTCGGACTGCAGAAGGTCGCCCCGGTCTACCATTATCCTGGCTTCTGGGAGGGCGGTGCGATGCTGCACTTCTGGTTCAATGCCGAGAAGTGGAAGGCCCTGCCGAAAGCCTATCAGGCGATCCTGCGCTCCGCCGCCGCCGAGGTCGGGGCCGAGGTCCAGGCCAAGTACGATGCGCGCAACCCGCAGGCCCTGCGCCGGCTGGTCGCCGGCGGCGCGCAGCTGCGGCCGTTCCCGCAGGACGTGATGGAGGGCGCGCTCAAGAACGCCAACGACGTCTATGCCGAGATCGCCGCCAAGAACGCCGATTTCCGCCGGGTCTACGAGGCGATGCGGACCTTCCGGAACGAAGAATATCTCTGGTTCCAGGTCGCCGAATACACCTACGATAACTTCATGATTCGGGCCCGGGCCCGAGGATAGCGAAATCTCGGTTTCAAAAGGTCGTCGACCTTTTGCGGGCGAAGGGCGCAGCCCTTCCTTCTTCGGGGCTCCGCCCCAAACCCTGCCAAAGGGCTGAGCCCTTTGGAAACCCGGCCTTTGCTGTTGCTATCCGGGCGCGCCGACCAGGGGAGGAGACGGCATGATGGGGACCTTGAGACTCGGCCTGGCGCTGCTCGGGGCAGCGCTGCCGCTCCCGGCGCTGGCGCAATCGCCCGCCAACCTCACCGCCCTGCGCGGGCTGGCCCCGGTGGCCCGGCTTCAGGGGAGCCCGGCCGGCAAGGCGGCGCTCGACGCCAACCTGCGGGTGACCGGGGACATCCAGACCGGTGCCCTCAAGCAGCCGACCCTGCTGCCGTTCCCCGAGCAGCAGCAACTGGCGCTGCGGGACTGCTTCATCACCGACGGCAACGCCTCGGGCCTCGCCGACGGCCTCGGCACGGCGCTCGCCACCGCCTATCAGGGCCGGGCGCGCTACAGCGACTCCAAGACCTTCACCAGCGTCGCGCAGCCGGTGGCCGACCTGATCGGCTACACCAACAACGTCACCAAGTCGGATTCGAATTCCGGTAAGTATTTCTTCGCCAACGGCACGATCCACGGCACGCACGCGGTCTCGGCCGAGGCCGCCGCGCTGCTCACGGACGGCACCGTCACCGACGTGTTCGGCAAGGCCTACGGCCGGCCGGCGGGCAGCCCGGGGGCCGACCGGTTCGGCAATTCGCGCCCGTTCCAGACCCTGCCGCATCTCCAGGCCTATCGCGGCGCGGATTATTTCGGCGCGGCGTCCCACTCGTTCGACTGGCTGCGCGGTCCCAAGCAGGATCTCGTCGACAGCCCGTCCTATCCCAGCGGGCACACGACCTACGGTTACACCGAGTCGCTGATCCTCGCCCTGCTGGTGCCGGAGCGCTACCAGCAGATGGTCGCCCGCGCGGCCGAATACGGCAACGACCGGATCATCGTCGGGGCGCATTACGCCATGGACGTGATCGGCGGGCGCGCGACCTCGCTGCACGCGGTGGCGCATCTGCTCGCCAACGATCCGGCCTATGTCGGCCAGATCCGCAGGAACCCGGCGGTGATCGACGCGAACGCGGCCGACGCGGACAAGCGCGTCGGCGTGACCGATTACCGGGCGCTCCTGACGGAGGCGCGCGCCGCGATGACCGAAGCCCTCGCGGCCGGCTGCGGCGGTACGGTGGCGGCCTGCGCGGCGCAGGATACCGGCCGGTTCAAGGACTCGGCCGCCAACGCGGCCTTCTACGAGGCGACGCAGACCTACGGGTTGCCGGTCGTGCACGACGCCACCGCCAACGCCCGGGAGGATGTCGGCACGATCGCCCCGGAGGCCGGCCACCTGCTGACCGCGGCCTTCCCGACGCTCACGCTCGCGGAGGCGAACGCGATCCTGACCGAGACGCAGGGCCCCGGCGGCGGCTTCCTCGACGACGGCTCGGAGTTCGGGGTCTATTCGCGGATCAACCTCTACGCGGCTTCCGGCAAGGCGGCGGCCCTGGCGGCGAGCCGGGCGGGGGCGAGCGCGACGCGCTGACGGGGTGCGACTGAGGGGCGTCAGAACACGGCGTGGTCGCCGCGCTCGGCCACGGCCTCGCCCCGGACCAGACGCCCATAATAGGCGAACAGGGTTTCCGACCCCGTCGACGGCGTGGCCTGCGCATCGTAGCGGCCCGTGGCCGGATCCAGGACGAGCATCGACTCCGTGGCGTAGTAGCGCCCGATGCGGGCGAGCTCGGCCTTGGCGGCGAGCGCCGGGACCCAGCGCCCGAGCGTCGCCAGGACGGCGATGATCGCGTCCAGCAGGGCCACCGGCACGTGCCGGAAGCGCGGCTCGCGCCCGAGCAGCGCGAACAGGTGCTCGCCCTGCGCCCTGGGGGTGATCGCCGAGCCCGGCCCCCCGATCGGGAGCACGCGGTTGCGCCGGCCTTCGTCGTCGATGCAGTCGGCGAGGTACTGGCCGAGATCGTCGTCGCTGATCGGCTTGCAGGCGGTCAGCAGGCCGTCGCCGAAGACCAGGAACGGCTTGCCGCGCCTCACGCGGTCGATCTGCCCCGAGAGCGATTTGAAGAAGGCGGTCGGCCGCACGATCGTGTATGCGAGGCCCGACCCGATCAGCGCCTGCTCGAACGCCAGCTTGGCATGCTGGAACGCGAGGACCGGCTTCTGGACGCAGATGGCTGAGAGCAGGACGACCTGCGTGATGCCGGCCGCCTTTGCGGCCTCCAGCGCGTTCAGCTGCGCGCGGTAGTCGATCGCCCAGGCATCGTCGGGCAATCCGGTGCGCGAGGCGAGGCACGAGACCAGGACGTCGAACGTCTCGCCCCGGATGCCGTCGCGGGCGAGCGCGGCCGGGTCGGTCACGGCCGCGACCCGGGCGGTGGCGCCCGCGGGCAACGGGGCGGGCCGCCTGACCAGGCAGACGACGACCGCGTGCCCGCGCGACACCAACGCCCGAACCGTCGCGCGGCCGATCGTGCCGGTGCCGCCGAGGACGAGGACGCGCCGCGGGACCGGGCCGTTCGGCCGATCCGCCGTCACGGCACCCGCTTGCGCAGCACGAAATTCCCCACCGCCAGGAATTTCTGCGCCCGCTTGCCGGTGTCGACCTCGGTGGTGAACACGTTGCCCTTGGAATCGACCGCGAGGTTGTGGACCCAGTGGAACTGGCCCGCCATGCGGCCGTTCCGGCCGAAGGCGCCCACCGTCGCGCCGGTGGCACGGTCGAGGGTGCGGACCTCGTTGTTGGCGCCGTCGGCGTTGAGTAAAAAGGTCTCGTCGGCGTCCGGCCACAGGGCCAGCTCCCAGACTGAGCCGTTGGCCCGGGTGTTCTTCTCGACGACGAACTCCTTCACGAAGCTGCCGTCCTTCCGGAACACCTGGATGCGGTTGTTGGTGCGGTCGCAGACGTAGACCAGCCCGTCCCGGGCGATGCGCACGCAATGGACCGGGTTGGCGAATTGCTGGCGCGGGGCGGCGGCCGGGTCGTAGGGGCCGAGCTTGTCGTCGGTGGGCGGCTTGCCGTAGGCGCCCCACATCCGCTTGAACGCCCCGGTCTCCCGGTCGAACACGATGATGCGGTGGTTGTAGTAGCCGTCCGCCACGTAGACCTCGTTGGCCGCCATGTCGAAATCGACGTTGGCGGGCTTGCCCAGGCGGCTGGTGTCCTGGCTGTCGGTCTGCGGCCCGGACTTGCCGATCTGCAGGACGAACTTGCCGTCGGCCGTGAACTTGAGGAGCTGGCCGTCCTGGTCGCCGTTGCCGGCGATCCAGACGAAGCCCTGGCCGTCGATCTGGATGCCGTGCTCGTTGGTCGGCCAGTCGTAGCCCTCGCCGGGGCCGCCCCAGCTGCGCAGCAGGGTTCCGTCCTGGGAAAATTCCAGCACCGGCGGGGCCGGCTTGCAGCACTTGCTGCGCGGCGGATCGAGGCTTGCGGCCTTCTCGTCGTCGGTGAGGGTGCGGGGTCGCTGGACCACCCAGACATGGTCCTGCGCGTCGACCGCGACGCCCGCGGCCTGGCCCAGGATCCAGTCGTTCGGCAGCGGCTTCGGCCAGGACGGGTCGACCTGGAACTGCGGCGCCTCGGCCGCCGCGGCCGCCCCGGCCCCTGCGAGGGCGAGCAGGCAGGCCAAAGCCGGCAGCGCGGTGGAAAGCATCCTCATGGCGTGTCCTCCGGCGCCTGTCCCGGCGCTCGCAGGCAGCATGGCGTCCCGCGCGGCCGGGGACCAGCGCTCCCGCCCCGGTTCGGTGACACCGGGGACCGAACAGAAAAAAGGCCACTCCCGAAGGAGCGGCCCGAAGTCTAGGGAGGAAACGCCCAAGAAGGGCAGCGGGATCGCGACGCCATCGCCATCCCGCGCTGCACAATCTGCGCGCGCCGCGAAAAATTACAAGCCCGTCGGGGTGGAAAGGCTGGCCTTTCGTGCGGCCGCACACGCATCGCGATCCGGCTGTGTCGAAAATGTCGCATTCGCATCGGGGCCCGGCGGGACAGACTTCCCGCGGTGCCGGACGGCAAAGCGCACCGTAAACCGTTGAGAAACACGGATTTCGCCGCGCGGAACCGCGGCCCCGCGATCCCGTTCCACTGCGGCAATTCAGGACGGCCGCGTGAAGGGATGAATTCGTTACCCGCGCTAGCTGTCCGGCCAAGTCTCCGTTGGGACGGACAAAGAAGGACAGCGAGCGGGTATGGCGATCCAGGACGAGCGGATCCGGGTTCTCAACGACGTGGAGCCGGCCAAGGACGGGCGTTATGTCCTGTATCTCCTCCAGCAGGCCAACCGCGCCCAGTTCAACCCGGCCCTGGAACTCGCCATCGAGGAGGCGAACCGCCTGGGCCTGCCGGTGGTCGCCTGCTTCGGCCTGCTCGACGGCGCCAGCGGTTTCCCGGAGGCCAACGCCCGGCACTACGCCTTCCTGCTCCAGGGTCTCGCGGATGCGAAGGCCGGGCTGGAGAAGCGCGGCATCGGGTTCGTGATGCGCAAGTGCTCGCCCGCCAGGATCGCCATCGACCTGGCCGCCGAGGCCGCGCTGCTGGTGCTGGACCGGGGTTACCTCGCGATCCAGAAGGGCTGGTACCGGGAGATCGCGAAAGCGGTGAAGACCCGCATCGTCCAGGTCGAGGGCGACGTGGTCGTCCCCGTCGAGACGGCGTCGAACAAGCACGAATTCGCCGCCCGCACGCTCCGGCCGAAGCTGAACCGGCTCTGGGACCCGTTCATCGCCGACCTGAAGCCGCGCAAGCCCAAGCATGCGGCCAAAGGCGTGACGCCCGACGGTGAGATCGACGTCTCGGATCCGGAGGCGGTGCTCGCCGGCATGAGCCTCGACCGGGAGGTCGGCCCGGTGAAGCGCTTCGTCGGCGGCGAGACCGAGGCGCGCAAGCGGCTCAAGGCGTTCCTGAAGGACGGGTTCGAAGGCTACGGCGCCGGGCGCAACATGCCGGAGGCGGCGGCCGCCTCGCACATGAGCCCGTTCCTGCATTTCGGCCAGATCTCGCCCGTGGAGATCGCCCTGGCGGTGCGGGAGGCCAAGGCCGGCGACGACGACGACCGCGGCGCCTACCTGGAGGAGCTGATCGTCCGGCGCGAGCTCGCGATGAACCACGTGTTCTTCACGGAGGGCTACGACGACTACGACACGGCGGTGCCGGACTGGGCGCGCAAGACGCTCTCCGAGCAGGCCGAGGACGAGCGACCGAACCTCTATTCGGAGGACCAGCTCGCGGCCGGTGAGACCCACGACCTCTATTGGAACGCCGCCATGCGCGAGATGCGCGAGACCGGCTACATGCACAACCAGCTGCGCATGTACTGGGGCAAGAAGATCCTGGAATGGTCGCCCTCGCCGAAGGAGGGTTTTGCCCGGACGCTGCGGCTCAACAACCGTTATTTCTTGGACGGGCGCGACGCGAACTCCTTCACCAACGTCGCCTGGGTGTACGGCCTCCATGACCGCCCCTGGCAGCGCCGCCCGATCTTCGGCACGGTCCGCTACCAGAGCGAGAACTCGCTGAAGAAGTTCGACGCGAAGGCCTACGTGAAGGCGGTCGAGCGGCTGTGCGAGGCCGAGGAGTGAGGGGCCTGCTCGCTCCGGTGCAGTCCCATCCTCTGCCTCATCCTGAGGTCTGAGCGAGGCTGATACGCAGCACCTCGGGATGAGGGGGCGATTTGGACATCTGCCGATCGACTGTGTCTGCTCGGCGATCCCCCATTCCCCGCAAGCCACGCTATACCGCAGGCTCCGGCTGTGCGGACGAAGTGCCTTTTCATGACCGAGATGCGGGACGCACCGACGACCAGGGAGCCGGCCGCGTCGGGCCCGAAACGCTCCCGCTACCGCCGCTCGATCACGCGCCTGCGCTCGGCGTCGCGGGAGGCTTATCCGCTCTGGCGGGGGCGGCTGCTGTTCCTCGCGGGCGGCATCTGCGTCGGCCTGGCCGCGGTGCTGATGGCCAAGGGCGCCGACCTCGCGCAGGACGGGTTCCGGCGGCTCACCGCGCCCTCGCCGCTGATCGCGCTGGTGCTCACGCCGGCGGGCTTCGCGCTCGCGGCCCTGCTCGCCCGGACGGTGTTCCCGAACTCCCAAGGCTCGGGCATCCCGCAGGTGATCGCGGCCCGGCACGCCCGGGACGCGCGCTTCCGGTTCTCGCTGATCTCCCCCCGGGTGGCGTGCGGAAAGGTGCTGGTCCTGTTCCTGGGCCTCCTCTGCGGCGCCTCCGCGGGCCGCGAGGGGCCGACCGTGCAGGTCGGCGCCGCGATCATGGCCGCCTTCGGCCGCCTGACGCCGGACCGCCTGCCGGGGCTGTTGCTCGCGGGCGGCGCGGCCGGGGTCGCGGCGGCGTTCAACACGCCGCTCGCCGGCATCGTGTTCGGCATCGAGGAGCTGGGCCGGGCCTACGAGGCGCGCTCGTCCGGCCTGATCGTCGCCGGGATCGTGGCCGCGGGCCTCACCTCCCTCTGGCTGCTCGGCAACTACACGTATTTCGGGACCAGCCAGGCGGATCTGCCCCTGGCGGCCAGCTGGATCGTGCCGCTGCTGGCCGCGTTGGGCGGCTTCGCGGGCGGGGTGTTCAGCCGGCTGATCATCCTGTTCGCCCGCGGCCTGCCGGGGGCGGCCGGGCGCCTGATCAAGGCGCGGCCGGTGGTCTTCGCGGCGCTCTGCGGCCTGTGCGTCGCCCTGTGCGGGCTGGCCTCGAACGGCACGGCGTACGGCACCGGCTACGAGGAGGCCCGGGCGTTCCTGCACGGCGATGCGGCCACGTCCTGGACCTACGCGCCGCTGAAATTCGCCGCCACGGTGCTCAGCTCGATCAGCGGCATCCCGGGCGGCCTGTTCGCGCCCTCGCTTGCGGTCGGGGCCGGGATCGGCGGAACGGTGCACGGCCTTCTGCCGGACATGCCGGTGGGCGCCCTCGTGCTGATCGGGATGGTCGCCTACCTGACCGGCGTGCTGCAGGCGCCGATCACCAGCTTCGTCATCGTCACCGAGATGACCCAGAACCACACGATGATGATCCCGCTGATGATCGCGGCCGTCATCGCCGACGCCGCCTCGAAGGCGATCTGCCGGGGCGGGCTCTATCACACGCTGGCCGAGATGATGCTGGAGCGTGCCGACGTACCGGCCCAGCCGGTGGCCAAGACTGCGTGAGGCTGAAAAAGCCTGAGACTAAAAGGCTGTCGGAATCGCGCGCGCGCGGAACGGTCTCGCTTGCGGCCGGTTGAGGGATCGATTGTAGTTCGCCCGTGTCTCGGGCGCATCCGGAGTGACGCGATGACCTTGCTGAAATGGGCCCTCATCTGCTTCGTGATCTCGCTGATCGCGGGCGGCCTCGGCTTTACCGGCATCGCCTCGGGCGCCGGCTCGCTGGCGCGCATCCTGTTCGGCCTGTTCCTGCTGGTCGCCATCGTGATCGTGGTCATCGCCTTCGCGGTCGGCCAAGCGGTGTTCTAAGCCGCATGGCGGACGCGATGCGTGACAGGGTCTGCCTCGTCACCGGGGCGACCAACGGCATCGGCTACGAGACGGCCCTGGGGCTCGCGCGCGATGGCGCGCGGGTCGCCATCGTCGGCCGCGATGCCGACAAGACGCGGGCCTGCGCGGAGCGGATCCGTTCGGCGGTCCCGGGCGCCGTCGTGGACCCGCACGTCGCGGACCTGTCCAGCCAAGGGGAGATCCGGCGGCTCGCCGGGTCCCTTCGCGCGACGTATCCCCGCCTCGACGTGCTGGTGAACAATGCCGGTGCGATCTTCGACCGGCGCGTCCTCACGGTCGACGGCATCGAGCGCACCTGGGCGCTCGACCATCTCGGCTACGTGCTGCTGACGGTGGAACTCCTCGACACCCTGAAGGCCTCGGCGTCCGCCGGGGCTGGCCCGCGCATCGTCAACGTCGCCTCGGCGGCCCATGAACGCGGGCATGTCGACTTCGCCGACATCGAGGGCGCCCGGCGCTACGGCGCGATGCGGGCCTATTCCCAGGCCAAGCTTGGCAACGTGCTGTTCACCTACGCGCTGGCCCGGCGGGTGCGGGCCGACGGCATCACGGTCAACGCCCTGCATCCCGGGGTGATCGACACCGGCTTCGCCAAGAACACCGGCGGCCTGTTCGGCACCGCGTGGTCGCTGATGCGCCCGTTCCTAGCCAGGCCCGAAAAGGGCGCCGAGACCTCGCTCCACGTGGCGACCGCCCCCGAACTCGACGGCGTCACCGGCCGCTACTTTTCACGGTGCCGGCCAAAGACCTCGTCGGCCGAGAGCCGCGACGAAGCCGTTCAGGAGCGCGTCTGGGCGCTGAGCCTCGCGCAGGTCGGGCGGGGCGGCTGAGCAGCCTGCGAGGCGCCGGCCGGGGGCGTGCTCCGCTCTGCCGGGTCAGGCCGGCCGCCTCGGTCGTCGCCAAGGTCCGAATGGCGGGACCGCGCGCGGCGGGGGATCCGGGGGTTCGCGCTCCGCTGCTGCACATGGCCCGGCACCGCATCGTCGGGATGCGCGGTTCCGACGGGTGTCCCTCACATCAGCTGCGGCTCAACGTGCAGGTAGTGCGCATCGAACTCCGCGAAGACCTTCAAGCGCCCCCAGTCCAGGATCGTCAGCGTGCGCTGTCGATGCTGGATCATCTTCTCGGCACGCAGGTCCCTCAGGATTCGGTTGACGTGCACGGGGGTGAGGCCCAGCGCGTCGGCCATGACCGTCTGGGTGATCGGGAGGGGGCAGCGTCCTTCCTCCTTGACCAGGCCCGCCGCCTTCTGCCGGACGTACAGTTCGCAGAACAGGTGCGCCAAGCGCCTGGGACCGGACCGGCGGCCGAGCCCGATCATCCACTCGTTGGTGATCGAGGCGGTCACCAGCACCTCGCGCCAGAGCGCCGCCGTGACATCGGGGTAGTGCACCATCAGGTCGTGGAGGGCGCCGTGCGGGATCAGGGCGACGGTCACCTGTGTGAAGGCGCCGATGCCCAGGTCGGCGGTGGGCAGATGCAGGCTCTGCAGGTCGGGGATGTCGCCCGCGATGTGGAACGCCAGGAACTGACGCTCCCCTTTCTGCAGCAGCTTGAAGCGCCCCATCCAGCCGCTCAGGACGAAGCAGCAGCTCGCCGAGCGATCACCGGGATGGATCAGGTCGGTGTTCGGCTCCAGCGCCTGCACGGAGACCGGCAGCGCCATGATGGCGCGCTGCGCCTCATCGGAGATCGGCATGTCCCGGGACAGCCGCGCCACGAGCGTCGCAAGCGGATGGGTCGTCGTAAGCTGCATCTCGCCCCGTCACGTCTGCTCGACGGAAGCGCACGCCTCTGCCAGTCATCGAGGTCTGAGCTTGAGCGGAAGCTTCGGGAGAGAAATTCACATAGATCAACTCGACCCCGTGAAAGCGATTTTTGCGCACGGGCTTGGAGCGCCCGACGCCGATACCGGGTCGGCGCCAGCCAGTGCCCGAGAACGGGGACCGCTTCGGCGGAGCAGCCACAGGCCAGTCCAGTTCAAGGTGGCGGTGTAGATCGGCTTGCCGTCCTCGTCCGTCACGACCACCGAGAACGCGCGGCGGTCGCCGTCGTCCGGCACCTCGTGGCGCGCGATGTCCGGCAGCAGGCGCAAGACGTGCTGGCGGACGGCCGGGAGGTCCTCGAGCGCGGTGCCTTCGTCATCGCGGCCATAATGCGCGGGCCAAACCGCCATTATAGATGTCGAAGAAGTAGCGAGGCCTGTAAACGTTTTGCTGGTGGGCGAATTTACCCGCAACAACGCACGTTAGAGCCGCCATCACCGAAGGAGATGCCGGGACGGCGCCAATGAACGCGTCGACTCGTGGGCTCGGTCCTGATGGCGAGGCGGGTCGGTTGGGCGGTCACGCCCGCGTCACGCCGCCGCCCGCACCGCGTGGTCGGCCTGGGGCTGGATCTCGATGAACACCCGCGTGACCTGCGGGTTGCGCTGCTTCAGCGCTTTGTCGAGGCGGGTGACGAGGCCCTCGACCTCCCCGGCGCTGAGGTCGTCGGCCATGTCGATGCTGACATTCACCAGGATGTCGGTCGGCCCGAGATGCTGGGTCAGCACCTCGTTGAGGTGGAGCACGCCGGGCTCGGCGCGCACGAGGTCCGAGATCGCCGCCACTACGGCGGGGTCGGCGGCCTCGCCGATCAGCAGGCCGTGGGTCTCGATCATCAGAAACACCGCCATCCCGACCAGTACCAGGCCGATCCCCACCGAGGCCCAGCCGTCGAGGCTCGGCCTGTCGAGCCAATGGGCCAGGACGACGCCCGCCAGGGCGATCAGCAGGCCGATCAGCGCCGCGGTGTCCTCGGCCAGGATCGTGAACAGGGTCGGATCCTTGCTGCGCCGGATCGCCCGCATCGCCGAGTGCTTGCCCTTCTCGGCCCAGAACTGGCGCATCGCCACGAACCACGAGATCCCCTCGGCCACGATGGCGAAGCCGAGGATCGCGACGTTCACCCAGATCCCCGGCAGGGTGTAGCCGAACAGGTGCGCGTCCGCGTCCGGCGAGGGGTGGCGGATCCGCTCGACACCCTCGTAGACCGCGAAGACGCCGCCACCGAGAAAGATCATCAGCGCGACCACGAAGGCGTAGAAATAGATCTCGCGCCCGTAGCCGAACGGGTGCCGGGCATCGGCCGGCCGCTTGGCCCGCTTCATCCCGACGAGCAGCAGCACCTGGTTGGCCGTGTCGACCACCGAGTGCACGCCCTCGGCGAGCATCGCGGTCGAGCCGGTGAGCGCGCCGCCGACGAACTTCGCCGCCGCGATGGCGAGGTTCGCCCCCGCCGCCGCGTAGATCGCTCCCGTGCTCTCGTGCGCCATCCCGGCCTCCGTGTCCGCCGCCCAAGCCTCGCCGCCCAAGCCTCGCCACCCAAGCGTTGCCGTGCGGCACCGGTTCCCGTGTGGACGCGTGGCGGTGCCCCGTGCAAGCTGAGATCGATCAGGACGCCTTGGAGCACGCATGGCCGACGCGCAGTACGATCCCGACAACATCTTCGCCAAGATCCTGCGGGGCGAGATCCCGTGCCACCGCGTCCACGAGGATGCGGACACGCTGGCCTTCATGGACGTGATGCCCCAGGGCGAGGGGCACACCCTGGTGATCCCCAAGGCGCCGTCCCGCGGGTTGCTCGATGCCGACCCGGCCGCCCTGGCGCCCCTGATGGCGAGCGTCCAGACGGTGGCCCGGGCCGTGAAGGCGGCGTTCGAGGCGGACGGCCTGACGGTGTTCCAGTTCAACGAGCCGGCGGGCGGGCAGACCGTGTTCCACCTGCACGTCCACGTCATCCCCCGGTTCGAGGGCGTTCCGCTGAAGCGCCACGAGGGCGGGATGGCCGACAACGCGGTGCTGGCCGAGCACGCCGCGCGCATCCGGACGGCGTTGCAGGCCGGTCGCTGAGATTGCCGGGTTCGACAGGTCCGTGACCTCTCGCGGGTGCAGGGTGGCGCCCTGCCGCCGGGCTTCGCCCGATGGATCGAGGGCGCCGGCGTAGGGCTTGCCCTTCGGGAACCCGGTTCAGGCCGCGCTGGCGATGAGCCGGCGCAGGGCGGCGTTCTCGGCCTCGAGTTCGCTGATCCGCTGCCGTAGGGCGGCCTCGGTATCCAGGGCGGACGGGGCCGCCCGGGCCGGCTCCTCGAACACGACGCCGATTCCGTCCTCCCGGCGCCAGCACAGGCTGGCCCGGTAGGTCCGGTCCCGCTGCGGGATGTAGAGGTCGAACACCTGCGGCAGGGTCGTGGCGTCGCTCAGGACCAGCCGGGCGCCCGAGGCCGAGAGGTCGCGCACCAGGCAGTCGAAGCTCGACGAGCCGTTGTTGAAGACGATGCGCCCCTTGAGGAAGACTCGCTGGCGCGTCTCTTTGCGATGATCCGTCATGCGGGCCAGTCTGCCGGCCAGCCCTTAAGGATTCCTGGCTGCAATACGGTCTTGGCGCCTATTCCCGAGGATCACGCGATGAAGCGCCGGTCCACCGTCTGGAACAGGTAGAAGCCGTTGAAGCGCACGGCGGTGTCGGCGGCCCGGTCGTCGAAATCCAGGGGCGGCCGGCTGGCGCCGTCGAGCTTGCCTCCGAAGGTCCAGCGGCCGGCACCGATGAACGGCGGCACGGTGCTGGCCTCCGGCACCGCGCAGCACAGGCCCTCGACGGCCTTCAGCTGGAACAGGTTGTAGCTTCGCATCGGAGTCCCTCCGCTTGGCCGCCCCGCCTGCCGAATGCATCCAATACCAGATCGAAGACTGGATAGATTCGGCTTGACCGTGCTCATAATGGCACAATCGGTCGAGTTTGTGACGGTCAAGTTTCAGGGACGTTTCGCTCCAGCTCCGCGATCCAGATCCGCGCCGAGCCGTCGGACGGCGCACGCCAGTCGCCCCGGGGCGACAGCGAGCCCCCCGCCGACACCTTCGGGCCGTTGGGCAGGGCCGAGCGCTTGAACTGGCTGAAGCCGAAGAACCGCTTCAGGAACACCCCGAGCCAGCGCCGGATCTCGGGCAGGTCGTAGGCGACCCGCTTGGTCTCGGGGAAGTCCGGCGCCCAGTGGCCGCGCGCCTTGTCGCCCCAGGCGTGCAGCGCCAGGAAGGCAATCTTCGACGGCCGGAACCCGTAGCGCAGCGTGTAGAACAGGTTGAAGTCCTGGAGCGCGTAGGGGCCGATCGTGGCCTCGGTGCTCTGCGGGCTGTCGTCCTGGTCCACCGGCACCAGCTCGGGGGAGATCTCGGTGTCGAGGATCGCCTGGAGGGTGTGGCTCGCCCCGGGATCGACCTCGCCGTTGCCGATCACCCAGCGGATCAGGTGCTGGATCAGGGTCTTGGGCACGCCGGTGTTGACCGCGTAGTGGCTCATCTGGTCGCCGACGCCGTAGGTGCACCAGCCGAGCGCCAGCTCCGAGAGGTCGCCGGTGCCGATCACCAGCCCGCCCGCCTGGTTGGCGAGACGGAACAGGTAATCGGTGCGCAAGCCCGCCTGCACGTTCTCGAAGGTCACGTCGTAGACCGCCTCGCCCCGGGCGAACGGGTGGCCCATGTCGGCGAGCATCTGCTTGGCCGCCGGCCGGATGTCGATCTCGGCCGCGGTGCAGCCGAGCGCCTTCATCAGCGCGTGGGCGTTGGTCTTGGTGGCGTTCGAGGTGGCGAAGCCCGGCAGCGTGTAGGCCAGGATGTCCGAGCGGGGATAGCCCAGGCGGTCGAACGCCTTGGCGATCACGATCAGCGCGTGGGTCGAATCGAGGCCGCCGGAGACGCCGATCACCGCCTTGCGGGTGCCGGTGGCCTCCAGCCGCTGGGCGAGCCCGGCGACCTGGATATTGTAGGCCTCGTAGCAATCCTGGGCGAGGCGGGACGGGTCGGCGGGCACGAACGGGAAGCGCTCGATCCGCCGGATCAAGCCGAGATCGTCGGCCGGCGGATCGAGCCGGAAACCGATCCGCCGGTAGGGGAGGGGGCTGCCCGGCACGTTGTCGTCGAAGCTGCCGGCCTGGAGACGGTCCTGCGCGATCAGGTCGAGGTCGATGTCGGCGAGCGTCGCCACCGGGCCGGTGGGGAAGCGCTGGCCCTCGGCCAGCCGCACCCCCAGCTCGTCCACGCTGGTCTGGCCGTCCCAGGACAGGTCGGTGGTCGATTCGCCCTGGCCGGCGGCGGCGTACACGTAGGCGCAGGCGCCCCGCATCGAGGCCGCGCGGGACAGCAGCGCCCGCGACTCGGCCCGGCCCACGGTGATCGGGCTGCCCGAGAGGTTGGCCAGCACCGTGGCGCCCGCGAGCGCGGCCCGCATGCCGGGGGATTCCGGCACCCACAGGTCCTCGCAGATCTCGACCCCGACCACGAAGCCGGGCAGGTCCTCGGCCGGGAACAGCAGGTCGGTGCCGAACGGCGCGTCGTGGCCCGCGACCCGGATGGTCTCCCCTACGATCCCGGCGCCGGAGGCGAAGTGGCGCTTCTCGTAGAACTCCCGGTAGTTCGGCAGGAACGTCTTCGGGATCACGCCGAGCAGCCGGCCGCCCTGGATCGCCAGGGCGCAATTGTAGATCCGGTGGCGCCAGCGCAGGGGCGCGCCGACCAGCAGCAGCGGGCGTAAGGCGGCCGATCCGGCGACCACCCGGGCGGCGGCGGCCTCGACCGCGTCGAGCAGGGTCTGCTGCAGCAGCAGGTCCTCGATCGCGTAGGCCGAAAGCCCGAGCTCGGTGAAGACCGCGAGCGCCGCCCCGGCCTCGTGGCAGGTCCGGGCGAGGTCGAGCACCGTGTCGGCGTTGCGGGGGGGATCGCCGGGATGGCTGCGCCCGGTGCAGGCCGCTACCCGGGCGAAGCCGTGGCGGTACAGGGACCGGAAGCGCGCCGTCGGATCGGTGGGGGAGGCGGAAGTCGGCTGGGTCACGGGCGCCTGTCCGGGTGAGGGGTGGCTGCCGGTATCATATGGAGCGCGGCCACGCCCCGGCGACGCGCATCCCTCCACTGCAATGCCGCACTTCGCTCGCCCCCGCGCCCCCGCGCGACAGGCCGAAAATCCCATCGTGGTATCCAGCCCGAGGGGGCGCGACAAGCCTCCGTTAACGACAATTGGCCTAACTCGGGGCAGCCCGCCGGCCACCGGCGGATCCCTGTTTCGAGTATCGTTCGAGAACCCATGCGCGCATCGGGACGGCCTCCGTACTCTCACCGTGACCCTGCCCGCCCCGTCCGCGGCGGCGACCGTTCGGGCCTGTCGCTCGGCGCCCTGGCGCACCGGCTGATGGCCTTGCGGGCGAGCCTCGCCCGCCGCCTGTCCGGCACTCCGGCCGGGCTGCCCGCCCGCCCGGCCTACGGTATCCCCGGCCGCCGGGCGGAGCCGAGCTGGTTGACCGCCCCGGCCGCCATGGTCGGACGGGACGGCTTCGAGCGCGGCCCGCGCGCCGGCGCCTCGGCGCCCCCCGAGCACGTCTGGCCGGACCAGGTCTTCGACGACCGGGCGAGCCTCGACGCGCTCGACGAGCCGCGCTTCGAGAGCCGGATCGACCGCAGCGCCTCGACCCCGGGCGTGCTGGTGCGCCAGCCGCGCCGGCCCGCCTCGATCGCCCCGGAGGATTCGCACCCCGCGTCTCCGGTCCAGGCCGCCGCCGCCCCGGCGGCGCGCTGGACCCGGACGCCCGATTCGGTGCTGCAGGAGCGTCGCCAGCGGGCCCTGGAGGCCGAGCGGGTCGCCCTGGAGCGTGCCCGCGCCGAGGCCCATGCGGCCGCGCAGGCCGTCGAGACCGAGCGCAAAGCCCGCGAGCAGGAGGCCCGGGATCTGGCCGAGCGGGAGCAGGCCGAGCGGGAGCAGGCCGAGCAGGCGCGGGTCGCGACCCTTTCCGCCATGCCCGAGATCGTGCCGACCGAGTTCGCCGAGGATGGCGGTGTGGTGCCGCTGTGGCGCCAGCCCTTCGTGGCGCCCCCGGGCGTCCGCTATTTCCGTACCCCCGACCGGCGCCCGGTTCGGCCGAGCGTCGAGCTGTCCACCTCGACGGCGGCGATCGCCCCCGTCCTGGAACCCATGCCGGTCCAGGGCCCAGTCCCGGTCCAGGCTCTTGTGCCGGAGCCGGCCATGCCCGAGGCTGCCGCCGAGGCGCCGGCGCGCGACTGGTCCGACCTGCCGGACTGGTCCGAGGTCCAGCCCTGGTTCGACGGCAGCGATTGGAATGCCGGCGACGGGTCGTCCGTTGAGGCCTGGGCCGCGCTGGCGACCCAGCCCATGGCGGCCGGCCTGGAGGCGGCGGTCGCGGCCGTTCCGGTGATCGCGGCGGTCCACGCGGTGCCCGACCTGCCGGTGGCCGAGCCGCTGTACGAGGCCGCGCACCCGCAGCCGCCGCGCCCGGTTTACGTTCTCGACCGGCTGGTGCGGTTCGATCAGCCCCCGCGTCCGGCGGACGGCCAGGACAACGGGCGCGAGGGCACGCAGGACACCGTTCGGGATCACGATCGGTCGGCCGACCCGCAGAATGCGGAGACGGCGGCGATCCGGGACGCGTTCCTGCCGGCCAAGCCCGCCCTCGCGCTGGTGTTCGGTCCCGGCAGCGCCGCCACCGAGGCGCCCCGCCGCGCCCCCGCGCTCTGCGCCATGGCGGCCCGGGCGGCGATCCGCGCCGCCGGCCAACCGGTCGTGGCTGCCCCTGTGGCCAAGCCCGAGCACCTGCCCGAGCACCGGCCGGTCTCGGACACGATGACGCCTGCGGCCGCCGATCCGGTCCGGGTACCCTCGGACGCCGACCGGGTGGTGATCCCGATGACCCCGCGCACCGTGCTGCTGCGCGGCAAGATGGCGCCGCAGCCCGAGCCAGCCGCCGAGCCAGCCGCCGAGCCCGTTGCCGCCGAGCCCGAGCCGGTTCACGCCGAGCCCGTCTCTGCCGAAGCCGCCCCGGAGCCGGTCGAGGCGCCGGCCGCCCAGCTGGCCGCAGTGCCCGCCGCCCCCGCCCTGCCGCTGGTCGCGCCCCGGGCGCACCTGATCCCGGCCGGCCGTCACCTGGAGATCGCCAGCGTCGAGAACGCCGATTACGAGCTGCCCTCGCTCGGCCTGCTCGCCCTGCCGGAAGAGAGCGGTGCCGAGGAAGTCGACGCCGACGTGCTGGAGCAGAATGCGCTCAACCTCCAGCAGACGGTGCAGGATTTCGGCGTGCGCGGCGACATCCTGGCGGTGCGCCCCGGCCCGGTCGTCACGCTCTACGAGCTGGAGCCCGCACCCGGCACCAAGTCCAGCCGCGTCATCGGCCTGTCGGACGACATCGCCCGCTCGATGTCGGCGGTCTCGGCCCGCGTGGCGGTGGTCCCCGGCCGCAACGTGATCGGCATCGAACTGCCGAACGAGACCCGCGAGACGGTCTATCTCCGGGAGCTGCTCTCGGTGCCGGATTTCTATGAGAGCAAGCACAAGCTCGCCCTCTGCCTCGGCAAGAACATCGGCGGCGAGCCGATCATCGCCGACCTCGCCCGGATGCCGCACCTGCTCGTTGCCGGCACCACCGGCTCGGGCAAGTCGGTGGCGATCAACACCATGATCCTGTCGCTGCTCTACCGGCTGAAGCCGGAGGAGTGCCGGCTGATCATGGTCGATCCCAAGATGCTGGAGCTGTCGGTCTACGACGGTATCCCGCACCTGCTCTCCCCGGTCGTGACCGACCCCAAGAAGGCGGTGATCGCCCTCAAATGGGCCGTGCGCGAGATGGAGGAGCGCTACAAGAAGATGTCCAAGATCGCGGTCCGCAACATCGACGGCTACAACGCCCGGATGAAGGAGGCCCGCGAGCGCGGCGAGGTCATCACCCGCACGGTCCAGACCGGGTTCAACCGCGAGACCGGCGAGGCGGTGTTCGAGCAGGAGGCGATGGACCTGTCGGCGCTCCCCTACATCGTGATCGTGGTCGACGAGATGGCCGATCTGATGATGGTGGCGGGCAAGGACATCGAGGGGGCGATCCAGCGGCTGGCCCAGATGGCGCGCGCGGCCGGCATCCACCTGATCATGGCGACGCAGCGCCCGTCGGTGGACGTGATCACCGGCACGATCAAGGCGAACTTCCCGACCCGGATCTCCTTCCAGGTCACCAGCAAGATCGACAGCCGCACGATCCTGGGCGAGATGGGCGCCGAGCAGCTGCTCGGCCAGGGCGACATGCTGTTCATGGCCGGCGGCGGGCGCACGACCCGGGTGCACGGGCCGTTCTGCTCCGACAGCGAGGTCGAGAGCGTGGTCGCCCACCTCAAGCGCCAGGGCCGCCCGAGCTACCTCGACGCCGTCACCACCGACGACTCGCCGGAGGAGCCGGCCAAGGAGGGCAAGTCCGGTCGCGGCGCCAAGGCCGAGAAGGTCGAGCGCTCCGAGGATTCCGACGAGGAGGCTCCGGTCTTCGACATCGGCGCCTTCGCGGCGGCGACCGGCGGCGAGTCGGACGACCTGTACAAGCAGGCGATCGAGGTGGTGCTGCGGGACCAGAAGGCGTCCACCAGCTACATCCAGCGCCGGCTGCAGATCGGCTACAACCGCGCCGCCTCGATCATGGAGCGGATGGAGATCGAGGGCATCGTCGGCCCGGCCAACCATGCCGGCAAGCGCGATATCCTGGTCGCCGGGGCGCCCCACGCCTCGAGCGGGATGTACGACGACGAGTGAGGCCGCCGCAGGGCCGCGATCCGATCGGTCGCGGCCCTTTCGCGTCGCATCTTCGCCACAGGGCGGAGGTCTAAAGCGCGCGCCGCCGAATTGGACGCCGGTTCGGCGTCAGCGCGCGCGTCACATCGCGGGCCGGATCCCGGGCCCGCCCATCCCGTTTCTGCCGGATCGCCCGCCCGGGCGCCCAGGAGGTTCTGCCGATGATCGGCCGCCGCACCCGCACAGCCGGCTCCCTGATCGCCGCCGGGCTGTGGCTCGCCCCCGCCGCCCCGGCGCAGGCACAGGTCGGCGCGTTCATCGACAGCCTGTTCGGCCGCAAGGAGGAGCCCGCACCCGCCCCCGAAGCCGCCCCGGCGGCGCCTGCGCCCGCGCCCCGGAAGCCGGCGGCCAAGCCCGCCAAGGAGTCCGCGGCCAAGGAGGCGGCGAAGGCCGGCAGCCCCAAGGCCGGTACCAAGACGTCCGACAAGGCGGACCACAAGGCCGCCGAGCCCAAGGTCGCCGCGGTGGGCACGCCCACGGCGCTCGCCCCGTCCGAGCCGGCCGACGCCGCGACGGTGCTGGCCCAAGCCAACGCCTACTTCAACGCCATGAACACCCTGACGGGCAGCTTCATGCAGATCGGCGCCGACGGGCGCCGGATCGGCGGCAAGCTGACGCTGGCCAAGCCCGGCCGCCTGCGCTTCGACTACGATCAGCCCTCGCCGCTGGAGGTGGTGGCCGACGGCACCTCCGTGGCGGTGCGCGACCGCAAGCTCGCCACCCAGGACCTCTACTTCATCGCCCAGACGCCCCTGAAATTCCTGCTGCGCGAGAAGATCGACCTCGCCCGCGACCTCTCGGTCACCGACGTCGCCAACGATCCGGGCGGCGTGCGCATCAGCATGGAGGACCGGGCGACCTTGGGTGGCACCTCGAAGATCCAGCTGTTCTTCGATGCCGAGATGAAGACCCTGTCGCAATGGCGGATCACCGACCCGCAGGGCTACATCACCACGGTGCAGCTCTCGAACCTGCAGCGACCCAAGAGTGTCGATGCGAGCCTGTTCTTCATCAATTACGGGCGCGCCGAGGACAAGGCGATGCAGCAGCAGATCCAGCAATCGCAGCCCAACTGATCGAACACGTAACCCGAGACCTCGCCCGTGCGCCTGTCCGTCACCACCTGGAACATCAACTCGGTGCGGCTGCGCATCGACCTGGTCCTGCGCTTCCTGTCCGAGCACAAGCCGGACGTGCTCTGCCTCCAGGAGACCAAGTGCCCGGACGACGCGTTTCCGCTCAAGGCCCTGCGCGGCTCAGGGTACGAGCACGTGATGTTCGCCGGCCAGAAGGGCTATAACGGCGTCGCGATCCTGTCGCGCTTCCCCCTGCACACCCGCGGCGTGATGGGCTTCTGCGAGAAGCCGGATGCCCGGCACATCTCGGCGGTGCTCGGGCCGGAGGCGGGGGCCGCCGCCGGCATCGTGCTGCACGATTTCTACGTCCCGGCCGGCGGCGACGTGCCCGACCGCGCGCTGAATCCGAAGTTCGCCCACAAGCTCGATTTCCTGGGTGAGCTGCGTGCCTGGGGCGGCAAGCGCGTCTCCGGCCCGGCGATCCTGGTCGGCGACCTCAACGTGGCGCCGCTGGAGCACGATGTCTGGTCGCACAAGCAACTCCTCGACGTGGTGAGCCATACCCCCGTGGAGACCGAGGCGCTGGAACTGCTGCGCGGCGAGGCCGGCTGGATCGATGCGGCGCGGCATCTCACCCCCGAGCCGGAGAAGATCTACACCTGGTGGAGCTACCGCTCCCCGGACTGGTCGGGGGCCAACAAGGGCCGGCGCCTCGACCATGCCTGGGTCTCGCCGGAGCTGGCCGGCACGGTCCGCTCGGTGGAGATCCTGCGCGACGCCCGCGGCTGGGAGCGGCCCTCCGACCACGCCCCGGTGACCCTGACCCTGGAGCTGTGACGGCGCGTCACGGAACTGCGGTGACCACGGCGCATTGGCGGATCACGAACCTGCGATGCGAGCCCGCCCGATGCGCAAGATCCTGATCGCCCTCCTGCTTCCCAAGGTCGTCTCCTTCCTGCGCCGCCGCTACGGCGGCCCGCACACCGCCCGCGACCGGGCGTTCTGACGTCCCGCACGACCATCCTTCAAATCCACGCGCACCGACCTCTCCCCTCATCCGGCTCGGATCAGGGCGAGGGGCGGTTGTTCTGCGTGCGCTCGCGACTGCGCTGCCCAGCCCGCCCGACGGCCATGGCCGAGCGGAGCGCGCATGAAATCCCCCGCCCTTCAGGATTCCGCGCCCGATGACCGACGATCCCCGCGAGGCCGGTCCCCGGCCGCCCTTTCCCGGCAACCAGCAACAGGAGCGGCCCGGCCTCACCTCGAAGATGACGCCGCGCCCCGACCATGGCGAGGAGAGCTACGTCGGCAAGGGCCTGCTCACCGGGCAGGCGGCGCTGATCACCGGCGGCGATTCCGGCATCGGCCGGGCCGTGGCGATCGCGTATGCCCGTGAGGGCGCCGACGTGGCGATCTCCTACCTGGAGGTCGAGCAGTCGGACGCGGAGGACACCAAGGCCTGGGTCGAGAAGGCCGGCCGCCGCTGCCTGCTCCTGCCGGGCGACATCCGCGACGAGGCCCAGTGCCGGGCGCTGGTGGACCGAACGATGGCGGCGTTCGGGCGGCTCGACATCCTGGTCAACAACGCCGCCGCCCAGGTGGTGAACGCAGGGCTCGACGACCTCAAGGCCGCCGACATCGAGGGCTCGTTCCGGGCCAACGTGTTCGCGATGTACTACCTCGCCCAGGCCGCGGTGCCGCACATGAAGCCAGGCGGCGCAATCGTGAACAGCACCAGCGTCCAGGCCAAGGTCGCGGGCGCGAACATGCTGATCTACGCCGCCACCAAGGGGGCCATCGCCAGCCTGACCATCGGCCTGTCGAACCTGCTCGCGCCCCAGGGCATCCGGGTGAATTGCGTGGCGCCCGGCCCGGTCTGGACCCCGATTCAGCCGATCGTGAAGAGCCCCGAGGAGCTGGAAGAGCTCGGCACCCAGACCCCGCTGGGCCGCGCCGGCCAGCCCGCGGAACTCGCCGGCGCCTACGTCCTGCTCGCCTCGCGCGAGGGCAGCTTCATGTCGGGCGCCCTTGTGCCGGTGACCGGCGGCATCCCGATGCTGTGAGGGCGGGGCCTCACTCGACGTAGACGCCCGCGCCCACCAGCGCCGGGACGTCCTCGACCGTCGTGGCGCAGACGTAGCTCCACTTCACCTCGGGCGTGCTGCGCCGGGGCCGCGGGAACATGTAGTCGACCCAGCCGGACCCGGACTCCCGCACGATCCCGATGAAGTCCTTGTGGAACTGCTTGCCGGCCGCGTCGTGCTCCTGGAGCAGGTCGCGGCCCTCGCGGTTCGGATGGGCGGCGTTGAACAGCACGGTCCCGTGCATGTCGACGACGAACAGGTAGACGTCGCCGTAGCGCCACGGGCTGTTCTTGCGCCGGAACGCCGTGAAGGCGGTGCGGCCCTCGCCCTCGATCAGGTCGGCCGCTTTGTTGACGAGGGCCTCGATCTCCGCCGCCTGGTGGACCGGGCCGCGCTGATCCCGCCCGGCCACCCGCCGCAGCGGCAGGACCACGAACAGGACCAGGATCGGCAGGCTGACGATCAGCGCTCGCTTGGGCATGGTCGCCCCCCTGACGGTCCCCCTTCGGTCCGGTGATCGCGGTCCCGATCGGGGGCGTCGATCACCGGAGCATCAGCCGGCGCGGCGCCGGAAGAAACCGGTCTCGATCGCCATCCGCGGCACCGGCCACCAGCGCGGCCGCTTCGGCCCGGCCAGGATGGCGGCCGGAAGCGGGGCATCGTCCGCCGCCTCCGCGGGATGGTGGGTTTCGATCATGCGCTTCAGCCGCTGCAGCGCGGTGAGATACATGCAAGCCCGCAGGCGCCGGGCCTCGCTCGACCGCATCGCTTCGAGATCTGCCAGCAGTGCTTCCGCATGTCGGATGTGGTGTTCGGCCTCGGTGATGAAATCTTCGATCGCACAGAGATCTGACATCTTCCGGCTCCCGGATACGATGGAGATATCGACGCTGGCAGGCTTAGACATCGGGCATCGACGGGTCTCCCCGCGCGGTTCTTTTTGCGTCGCAGGTACCTCTCCGAGAGCGAGGGCCTGTCCGGACCCAGTTTTAATCCCGGTGTCGTCGACTTTGCGATCGATAGGCCGGATAATATTCAATATTCATGCGAAACTAATAGCGCGAACGCCGCCGAACGGCGCTGAGTGGACGGATATACCATGTAGCCGACAGTAGATCCATGTCGCATGCCGCGGTCGATGGAATTCGTCGCGCTGCCAAGCGCGCGCCGCCCGGGCGGGCCTTCCGGCAGGGGCTGGCCTGGCTGGAGGATGGGGGCGACCCCGATGCCGGCCCGCGCCCGGTCGTCCTGACGGTCGGCGGGACCGGCGGCGTGTCGCTGCGGCGGAAGCTCCCGGGCGGGCAGGGGCCGCGGCGCCGGTCACAGGCGGCGCGCCGATACGGGGAGCGGCGTAGATCGCCATCAGTCGGCCGCTCACCCGACATTGCGAGCACAGCGAAGCGACCCAAGGCGGCGTGCGATCTCGGGACGTGGCGTTTCCCCGATTGGCTTCGTTCCGCGCGCAATAACGATACGGGGTGCATCAATCGCAGCGCGGCGGACTCGGCTGACGACGGCATGACCCGGTCCGAACGTTTCGGGCACTCCGTTGGCGATCTTGAGTGCGACGGCAGTATTGGATGGGTCGGGGGCGTGTGGAGAACCTGATGCAATCCAGAGCAAGCAACCGTGCGTCGGTTTGCAAACTACACGATCACGCAGAAAAAACCCGCCGCGGTGAGCGGCGGGTCTAAGAAATCCCGAAAACCCTAGAACGGGATATCGTCGTCCAGGTCGTACCCGCCGCGGGCGCCACCGCCGCCACCGCTGCCGGATGAAGCCGGGGCCGGACGTCCGCCGCCACCGCCGCCCTGGGCGCGGCCGCCGCCGAAATCACCGCCGCGGTCGCCGCCCCGGCCGCCGCCGGACTCGCCGCCGCGGCTGATCTGGCCGCCGCCCTCGTCCTCGCCCGCGAAGTCGCCGCCGCCACCGCCGCTGCGGCCGTCGAGGATCGTCATCTCGCCGCGGAAGCGCTGGAGCACCACCTCGGTGGTGTACTTCTCGACGCCGGAATTGTCGGTCCACTTCCGGGTCTGGAGCTGGCCCTCGATGTAGACCTTCGAGCCCTTGCGCAGGTACTGCTCGGCCACCCGGGCGAGGTTGTCGTTGTAGATCACGACCGAGTGCCACTCGGTCTTCTCCTTGCGCTCGCCGGAGGCCTTGTCCTTCCACGACTCGGACGTCGCCAGCCGCAGGTTGCAGACCGGGTCGCCCGAGCCCAGGCGGCGCATCTCCGGGTCGCGCCCGAGGTTGCCCACCAGAATCACCTTGTTGACGCTGCCCGCCATCGCTCTCTCCTTACCGTACGGATCTCACTGGGCTCATCACCCGGCGGCCGGGGACTCATGCGCCCGGGCCGTCGAGGCGGCAACCTGCGGTGCGGGCTTGTGCCCGCTATCCGCATGCTGTCGAACCTCGATGTTCTATCTCTGTTCCAATCCGGCGGCAAGCCGCGCTCACGGGATATGCACGACCAGCTTGCCGAAATTCCGACCTTTCAGCAGGCCGATGAACGCGTCGGGTGCGTTCTCGAGGCCCTCGACCACGTCCTCCCGGTAGCGGACCTTGCCCTCCCGGATCCATGCCCCGACCTCGGTCCGGAAGGTCTCGGCCTGGTCGGCGAAATCCCAGACGATGAAGCCCTGGATGTGCAGGCGGTTGGTGAGCACCGAGCGCATCAGGCCGGGCAGCCGGTCCGGCCCGGCGGGCGCCTCGGTGGCGTTGTAGGCGGAGACCAGGCCGCAGACCGGGATCCGGGCAAACGGGTTGAGCAGCGGCATCACGGCCGAAAAAACCGCGCCGCCGACATTCTCGAAATACACGTCGATGCCCTTGGGGCAGGCCTCGGCCAGCGCCCCCGGCAGGCCGGCCCCGCGATGGTCCACCGCCGCGTCGAACCCGAGCTCCTCGGTGAGGTAGCGGCACTTGTCCGGCCCGCCCGCGATCCCGACAGCGCGGGCGCCCTTCAGCCGGGCGATCTGCCCGACCAGCGAGCCCACCGGCCCGGCGGCGGCGGCCACCACCACGGTCTCGCCGGGCTTGGGCCGGCCGATGTTGAGCAGGCCGGTATAGGCGGTCATGCCGGGCATCCCGAGCACGCCGACCGCCGTCGAGGGCGGGGCGGCGTCGGGATCGACCCGGCGGGTGCCCTTGCCGTCGCTCGCAAAAAATTCCTGCCAGCCCGCGAAGGCCGTTCGCAGCTCCCCGACCGGGATGTCCGGATGCTTCGACGCGACGACCTCGCCGACCACCTCGGCGGTGATCGGCTCGCCGATCTGCACCGGGGCCGCGTAGGATTTCGCGTCGCTCATCCGGCCGCGCATGTACGGGTCGAGCGACAGCCAGCGGGTGCGCAGCAGGATCTGGCCCGGCCCGATCTCCGGCACCGGCCCCTCCTCCAGGCGGAAGTTTTCGGGCTTCGGCTCCCCGTGCGGGCGCGACGCCAGGACGATGCGGCGGTTCACGGCGTTCATGAAAGGCTCCCGGGTGTTCTGCCTGCGACCCCCGATCTGGGGCGCGAGGCGGCGGCGGCCAATGGGGCGCCCCGCGCGTTGACCGGGATCGGCGGGCCAGGAGGCACGATGCGCGCGACCCTGATCGGCTTAGGCTTGGCCGCCCTGACGGCGGGCGCCGCGACGGCCGGACCGCTCGACGCCTATCGCTGGCGCTCCCGGGTGCTGGTGCTGTCGGCCCCCGATCCGGACGACGCGGCCCTGCGGGCGCAGCGGGCGGCGCTCGGCCCGTTGCGGGGCGGGGCGGCCGAGCGCGACCTCGTGGTGCTGGAGGCGGTCGGGGACGGCGCCGCGGCCCGGGCCTTGCGCGCGCACCTGTCCCTGCCGGCGGGCGAATTCCGTGCGGTCCTGGTCGGCAAGGACGGCGGCGCCAAGCTCACGGAGGCGGCGCCGATCCCGCCCCAAAAACTGTTCGCCACGATCGACGCGATGCCGATGCGGCGGGGCGAGATCCGAGGCCGCTGACGGGCTGCGGCGGACCCGGTTTCCGGGGATGGCGGGGCCTCCGGACACCAACGGTTAAGCCTACCGGCCTATCACCGGGCGGTGTCGGCGGCCGTGGTCCGGCCGTCCGTTGTGGCCCGCCAGGACGCGCGAACGAGACCCTCGCATCGATGACCCGAGAACAAGTCGCCACTGCCATCCGCCGCGTCGTCAGCCTCCAGGTCGAGGATATCGAGCGCGCGGTCCGCGACGGTCACAAGACCATCGCGCTGAACGAGCTGGCGGATCTGAACCGCCAGCTCAAGGCCTTCGCGGCCGCCCTCAAGAAGGCCCCGGCCCGGATCTGATCCGGGTCGCCGCCCTACCAGCGGGGCCCGCCCCAGCGGCGGGGCGGAACGTCCTCCGGCGGGGGCGGGGGCGGCCCGCGGTCGAAGGCGGGCTCGTCGCAAACCCGGACCCGGCGCAGCACCGGCGCGCCGTCCGGATCGAACCGGCGCCGGACGAACTCCCGGCACGCCTCGGGCGGCGCCGCCGAGAAGCGGGGCCTTCGGAACTCCGGTTCCGGCGGCGGGGGCGGAGGCGGGGGGCGCCGGTCGCGCTGCTCGTAGCCCTCGGCCGGGCCGCCATAGCCGTGCGGTGGCGGCGGGCCGTCGAAGTCGGCGGCCAGCGCCGGGGCGGTGGCGAGCAGCAGGGCGCAGAATCCGGCGCGCCCGATGGTATGACGGAAGGGCACTGGTCGGCCTCGGCAGGAAGCGGCGGCGGGGATCGCAGCCATCGATGCCGGAGACTGCGCCGCGCCGGCTGAACCCCCGCCGCGCCCCCCGTTGGCCGCCGTTCAGCCGGCTCCGTTCCGCAGCGCGCGTCAGTTCTGCATCGCGTTGATCTCGCACTGCGCGTAATCCGCGCTCGCCTTGACGTAGGCGTTGAGCTTCTGCGCGTAGGACTCGGCGATCGGCCGGAACGCCTGCGCCTGCAGATTGTAGGCCTTCACCGCGTCGTTGAAGCTGTAGGCCTCCCAGCCGGGGCAGCCGCCCTTGGCGTCGAGGCAGGCCGGCTTCTCAGGGAGCACGGGCTTGGTCGGGCGCAAAGCCGCCGGCGGCGCCTCCGGGGGCTTGCAGGCGGTGACCGTCGGGCCGGCGGCGGCCGGCGCGGCCTTGTCCGGGGTCGGCTTGGTGGGTGCGGGCTTGGCGGGCGCCGCCAGGGCGACGGCCGGGGCGAGCAGACCCGCGATGAGGAGAAGCGTGCCGCGCATAGCCCAGGTCACTCCGCTGCGGCGAGATCCGCCGGCCGCGGGTTCTGCGGCATCAGGCGGGCGGCGACAAGGGTTGCGCGGCACCGGCACGGGGGCCCGTCCCGCGCGGCGCGGCCACGCGGTCCCGGCCGGCCCCCGGTTTGGCGGCTCTGCCGGCGGTGCGGCCGCCGCGCAGGAGCGCGATCGCGGGCATCAGCAGCCCGGTCGCCACGACCCACCAGGCCGGCCGGAGCGGGCCGGAGAAGTCCAGGTTGGCCGCCAGCACGAGGCTGGCCGGGACGCCGCTGGCCAGCCCGTACCAGGCGGCCTCGAGGCCCGCGGTGGCGAGGCCGCCGAGGATCGCCAGCAGCAGCAGCGACCAGGGCCGCTCCGGCAACTTGAACCGCCGCATCGCCCGCCAGCCCATCAGCAGCAGGAACAGCCCGGCCGAGAAGACCGGATCGCTGACGTCGATCTTCGATTGCAGAAAATAGTGGACGAGCGCCAGCACCGCGATCGTGTAGACGAGCCGGTGCAACCGGTGCCAGTTCGGGCCGAGGTTGCGGATCGCCGCGTCCGTGGAGGTCAGCCCCAGGGCGATCAGGCCGATCAGCGCCACGAAGCCGATCGTCAGGTAGAGCCGCAGGGCGATCTCGGTGACGACCTTGGTCAGGATCAGGTTCTGGTCGACCGCGTAGAGGGTGAGGTGCGCCACCGCGTAGGCCATCACGGTGACCCCGAGCATGCGCCGGACCACCAGCACCTTCGCCCAGTCGGCGATCCGGCGCAGCGGCGAGATCGCCAGCGAGAACAGCAGGAAGCGCACCGCCCACTCGCCGGTGGCGTGGATCAGCGCGGTGATCGGCTTGGCGCCCAGCGCGTCGAGCCGGTAGGCGCCCGCCAGGTACAGGGCCGGCGCGATGCAGGCCAGGAACACCGCGAGCTTCAGCCACGAGAGGCGTCCGGCCCGGTCGAGCCAGGGGAGGGGGATACCGAGGGGAACAGCCAGGCGGTCGATCATTCTTTCGGACTCGGCGTTCTGAATATCGGAACCGGCGTGGCCCTCGGGCCAGGGTCTCAGGGTGCGAAACCGGCGCTCGTGGGGATCGCTCCCCGCGCGGGTCGGTTCGTCGCGGATGTCTCCGGTGTTACGCCGGCACGGTTGACCTCGCCGCCCAAGCGCCGAAATTGCGGGCGGACGGACACCGGATGGATCCCATGCAGTACCGCAATCTCGGCCGCTCCGGCCTCAAGGTCTCGCCGATCTGCCTCGGCACGATGATGTTCGGTGGCCCCACCGACGAGGCCACGGCCGGCCGCATCGTCGGCAGCGCCCGGGAGGCGGGCATCAACTTCATCGACACGGCCAACGTCTATACCGACGGCCGCTCGGAGGAGATCACCGGGCGGGCGATCAAGGGCGAGCGCGACGCCTGGATCCTGGCCACCAAGGTCGCCAACCCGACCGGCCCCGGCGTCAACGACCGCGGCCTGTCGCGGGTCCACGTGATGAAGGCCGCCGAGGACAGCCTGCGCCGGCTCGGCACGCCGTTCATCGACATCTACTACCTGCACAAGGAGGACCACGACACGCCGCTCGCGGAGACCGTGCGGGCGATGGCCGACCTGGTGCGGGCGGGCAAGATTCGCCATTTCGGCGTCTCGAACCATCGCTCCTGGCGGGTCGCCGAGATCTGCCGGCTCTGCGACGAGGCCGGCATCGACCGGCCGGTGGTGAGCCAGCCCTATTACAACGCCTTCAACCGGATGCCCGAGACCGAGCACCTGCCGGCCTGCGCCCATTACGGGCTCGGCGTCGTCCCGTATTCGCCGCTCGCCCGCGGCGTGCTGACCGGCAAGTACGACCCGGACGCCCCGCCGCCGGCCGAATCCCGCGCCGGCCGCCAGGACACCCGGATGATGCAGACCGAGTGGCGCCCGGAATCCCTGCGCATCGCCCGCACCTTGAGGGAGCATGCCGAGGCCCGCGGCATCACGGCCGGGCAATTCGCCACCGCCTGGGTTCTGAACAACCGCCTGATCACCGGCGTCATCGCCGGGCCGCGCACCGAGGCGCAGTGGCAGGAATATCTCGGCGCCCTCCACTACGCCTTCACCCCGGAGGACGAGGCGCTGGTGGACGGCTTCGTGGCGGCCGGGCATCCGACCACCCCGGGCTACAACGACCCGGCCTATCCGCTGGAGGGACGGGTGCCGCGCGGCCGTTGATTCCCGACTGGGGCTGAGGCTTCCACCCCGTCATCCCGGGCCCACCTGCGGCGCCCCGGAATGACGGGATGGGCGGAAGGACTTCAATCTGGATCCGTGGTCGTGCTGCCACGCCCACGACGAACGGGCCCACCTCGGAGGCCGGCGTCCCGTAACAGATGTGCCGACACGACAAGCCCCGATCCACCTTGCGCTCACGACCGACCGCGGCTATCTATCCAACCAACAGTTCTGATGGCAGTCGCAAGGCTGCGGTTCGGGAGTGGGCCCCACCGGGTCCGCTCTTTTTTTTCGCCGCATCGGGTTCGATGCGCGAGGCCGCAGGCCGGGACGTGCCACCCGGGACGCCGCGAAGGTATTACGCCCCCATCCATGTCGTCCGAGATCGAAGCGGATCTGTCCGAGAAGCGCCTGGTCCGAGAGACCGGGGTCGCCGCGCGCGTGGTGCAGGTGATCGAGGGGCCGGTCCAGGGCCTCGGGTTCCGGCTGGTCCGGGTCAAGGTCACCAACACCAACGGCTGCACCGTCCAGATCATGGCGGAGCGGCCCGACGGCACCTTCTCGATCGACGATTGCGAGGCGGTGAGCCGCGCGATCTCGCCGGTCCTCGACGTCGATGATCCGGTCGGCACCGCCTACAACCTGGAGATCTCCTCCCCGGGGATCGACCGGCCGCTGGTGCGGGTCTCGGATTTCGCCCGCTGGATCGGCTACGAGGTCAAGGTCGAACTGAGCCCGCCGCTCGATGGCCGCAAGCGGTTTCGCGGGATCCTCGGCGCTCCGGACCCGGAGGCGCTGACTGTCCCGATCGATCTGCCCGACGTGAAGGAAGGCCTGCCGAGCCGGGTCGACCTGCCGCTGCGGGATCTGGCCGAGGCGCATCTCGTCCTCACCGACGAGCTGATTCGCGAATCCCTCCGCCGCGGCGGCCCGCCCGCCGACGACGCGGATGCGGACGCGCTGGATGAGGACGACGCGGCTGAGGACGAGGACGCGGACGACGCGCCGGCGGTCCCGGCCCGGCCGGCGCCCCGGCCGCAGGGTCCGAAGGCCAAGGCCGTCAAGGCCGCCAAGGTCGGCGGCAAGCCGGCCCCGAAGGCCGCGAAAGACAAGAAACCGCCGCGCACCGGCCCCAAGAAGCCGGTCGTGTCCAAGGCGTCCCGGCTCAAGAGCCGCGACGACCTGCATTGACGTGAATTGAGGTTTGGGCCGGCCGCCTCCGGGCGCCCGGCACCAGGACTTGACGGAAGAGAAGGACCGACACCGATGGCCGTCGTCAGCGCCAACAGGCTCGAACTCCTCCAGATTGCCGACGCGGTCGCCCGCGAGAAGGTGATCGATCGCTCCATCGTGATCGACGCGATGGAGGAGGCGATCGCCAAGGCGGCCCGCTCCCGCTACGGCGCGGAGACGGACGTGCACGCCGAGATCGACAACAAGACCGGGGCGCTGCGCCTGTCGCGGCACCTCCTGGTGGTCGATCAGGTCGAGAACGACGCCCGCGAGATCACCCTGGACCAGGCCCGCCGCTACAATCCCGGCGCGCTCGTGGGCGACGTGATCTCCGACACCCTGCCGCCGTTCGATTTCGGTCGCGTCGCCGCCCAGTCGGCCAAGCAGGTCATCGTCCAGAAGGTGCGCGACGCCGAGCGCGCCCGGCAGTTCGACGAGTACAAGGACCGCATCGGCGAGATCCTCAACGGCATCGTCAAGCGGGTCGAGTACGGCAACGTCATCGTCGATCTGGGCCGGGGCGAGGGCATCGTGCGCCGGGACGAGATGATCCCACGCGAGACCTTCCGGCCGGGCGACCGGATCCGCTCCTACCTGTTCGACGTGCGCTCGGAAGTGCGCGGGCCGCAGATCTTCCTGTCGCGCTCGCACCCGCAATTCATGGCCAAGCTGTTCGGCCAGGAAGTCCCCGAGATCTACGACGGCATCGTCGAGGTGAAGGCCGTGGCCCGCGATCCGGGCTCGCGCGCCAAGATCGCCGTGATCTCCCGCGACGGCAGCATCGATCCGGTCGGCGCCTGCGTGGGCATGCGCGGCTCGCGCGTCCAGGCTGTCGTGGGTGAGCTCCAGGGCGAGAAGATCGACATCATCCCGTGGTCCGAGGACGAGGCGACGTTCATCGTCAACGCGCTCCAGCCGGCCGAGGTCGTGAAGGTCGTGCTCGACGAGGAGGCCGACCGCATCGAGGTGGTGGTGCCCGACGACCAACTGTCGCTGGCCATCGGCCGCCGCGGCCAGAACGTGCGGCTCGCCTCGCAGCTCACCGGCTGGGACATCGACATCCTGACCGAGGCCGAGGAATCCGAGCGGCGCCAGAAGGAGTTCGCCGAGCGGACCCAGGTGTTCATGGAAGCCCTCGACGTCGACGAGACCGTCGGCCAGCTGCTGGCGGCCGAAGGCTTCCGCAACGTCGAGGAGATCGCCTACGTCGACATCCAGGAGCTGTCCGGCATCCAGGGGCTCGACGACGAGACCGGCGCCGAGATCCAGGCCCGCGCCCAGGATCACCTCGCCCGGATCGAGCAGGAGCACGACACCCGCCGCACCGAACTCGGCGTCGCCGACGAGCTGCGCGAGATCGAGGGCATCACCACGCCCATGATGGTCGCGCTCGGCGAGAACGACGTGAAAACCGTCGAGGACCTGGCCGGCTGCGCCACCGACGATCTGGTCGGCTACACCGAGGGCCGCGGCCCCGACGCCGTGCGCCACGCAGGCTATCTCGACGGCTTCGAGCTGTCCCGCACCGAGGCCGAGGGCCTGATCATGGCCGCCCGCCTGAAGGCCGGCTGGATCGAGGCGCTGCCCGAGCCGGAGGCCGAGGAGGGTGCAGAGGCCGCCGAGGGCGACGAGGCGCCCGAGCCGGCCGCCGCCACCCCGGCCGAGGCCTGAGCGGAGGCCGCGGCGGACGCGCTCATGGCCGAGGTCGGCGAGACTCTGCCCGACGAGGGGCCGCAGGACGCGCTGGAAGCCGGGGGGCTCGACAGTGGCCCCGGCCGGCGCGTGCCGCAGCGGACCTGCATCGTCACGCGCGTCGTCCAGCCGCCCGAGGCGATGATCCGGTTCGTGCGCGGCCCGGATGGCGCCGTGGTGCCGGACCTGCGGGCCAAGCTCCCCGGGCGCGGCGCCTGGATCAGCGCGAAGCGGGATGCCGTCGCGACGGCGGTCCGCAAGAACCTGTTCGCGCGGGCGTTCAAGGGACCGGCCCAGGCCGGCGCCGACCTCCCGGACCGGATCGTCACAGGCCTGCGCGAGGATCTGCGGCAGGCGATCGCCATGGCCAACAAGGCGGGCTGCGTGGTCGCGGGCTTCTCGAAGGTCGAGGCGGCGATCGGCGGCCAGCCCGGCGCGGTGGCCCTGATCCACGCCGCGGAAGCCAGTCCGGACGGCCGGCGCAAGATCGCCGCGGCCTTGTACCGACGGCACGGTGAGGCCATGTCAAGGATACCGATCATCGACGACCTGTCCGAAGATGAATTGGACATGGCCTTAGGTCGGGATCATGTGATACACGCTGCGCTCGTCGCAGGAGCCGGAGCTGCCGGCTGCCTGTCGCGTTGGCGTCGGCTACGCTCCTTCGAGGGCGCCGCCGCGGCGACCGAGGAGCCCGATCCAGCCCGAATCGGCGGGATCGACGAAGCCTCACGTTGACGACGCACCAGGACGAATTTGGCTGGCGCCACCGGGCGTCGGTTCACGGGACGATGGAAACCCTCAGGGTTCAGGCTGAATGAGCGACACGAACAACCCGGGCGACAAGACTCTGAACAGGACTTCTCCGAAGCCGCTTTCCCTCAAGCGGCCGATCGAGGCGGGTACCGTACGTCAGAGCTTCTCCCATGGCCGCTCCAAGCAGGTCGTGGTCGAGACGGTCAAGCGCCGTGGCGTCGGCGCGGCGCCGGCCGCTCCCGCTCGTGAGCCTGCGCCCGCCCCCCGCCCGGCCCCGGCCGGACGGGCGGGGCGACGCGTCCGATGCCGGCACGTCCGACCACCGTTTCAGGCCGTCAGCCCGAGGGTGCCCGTCCGGCGGCCGCCCCCGCGCGTCCGGCCGCCTCGGCGCCGGCCGCCCCCGCGGCGCGTCCGCCGCTGACCGCCCGTCCCGCCACCGGCGAGCCGCGCAAGACCATCACGGCGGATTCGCGCAAGCCCCGCGACCTCAACTTCATGGCGCGGCCCGCCCCGGCGCCCGAGCCCGAGAAGAGCGCGACGCCGACCACGGCCGCCCGCCCCGCCGGCGCGACCGCCGCGGCGCGTCCCGCCGGCCGCGGTGCCCAGACCAACGAGGACGAGTCCGAGACCAAGCGGGTCATCCGCCGTCCCGGCATGCCGCTCAAGATCATCGCGCCCCCGAAGACGCCGAAGTCGCCGGGCGGTGACCGCAACCGCGGCCGCCTCACCATCGCGACGGCGACGTCCGGTGAGGACGAGCGGACCCGCTCGGTCGCCTCGTTCCGCCGCCGCCAGCAGCGCATGAGCGGTCGCGGGCAGGTCGAGCAGAAGGAGAAGCTGTCCCGCGAGGTGACGATCCCCGAGACGATCACCATCCAGGAACTCGCCAACCGCATGTCGGAGCGGGCCGTGGACGTGATCCGCCTGCTGATGAAGCAGGGCGAGATCCACAAGATCACCGACGTGATCGATTCGGACACCGCCCAGCTCATCGCCGAGGAACTCGGCCACACCGTGCGCCGCGTCGCCGAGTCCGACGTGGAAGAGGGCCTGTCGTCCGACGAGCCGGATCTGGAGGAGGATCTCGATCCCCGTCCGCCGGTGGTCACCATCATGGGCCACGTCGATCACGGCAAGACCTCGCTGCTCGACGCGATCCGCAAGGCGAACGTGGTGGAGGGCGAGGCCGGCGGCATCACCCAGCACATCGGCGCCTATCAGGTCGCCTCGCCGTCCGGCGAGATGATCACCTTCATCGACACCCCGGGCCACGCGGCGTTCACGTCGATGCGCGCCCGCGGCGCCAAGGTCACCGACATCGTGGTGGTCGTGGTGGCGGCCGATGACGGCGTGATGCCGCAGACCATCGAGGCGATCCAGCACGCCAAGGCGGCGGGCGTCCCGATGATCATCGCGGTCAACAAGATCGACAAGCCGGACGCGAACCCCCAGCGGGTCCGCACGGAGCTGCTGCAGCACGACATCCAGGTCGAGTCGATGGGCGGCGAGACCCTGGAGTTCGAGGTTTCGGCCAAGACCGGCGACGGTCTGCCCGAGCTGCTGGAGGGCATCCAGATCCAGGCCGAGATCATGAACCTGCGCGCCAACGAGAAGCGCGACGGCGAGGGTACGGTCATCGAGGCCCAGCTCGACCGCGGCCGCGGCCCGGTGGCGACCGTGCTGGTCCAGCGCGGCACCCTGTTCACCGGCGACATCGTCGTGGCCGGCGCCGAGTGGGGCCGCGTGCGCGCCCTGGTCGACGACCTCGGCGAGAACGTGCAGTACGCCGGCCCGTCGGTGCCCGTGGAGGTCCTCGGCTTCAACGGCACCCCCGATGCCGGCGACCGCGTGACCGTGGTGCCGAGCGAGGCCCGGGCCCGCGAGGTCACCGAGTATCGCGCCCGCCAGAAGCGGGAGCGCCAGAATGCCCGCGCCGGCGGTGCCAACCGCTCGCTGGTCGACATGATGCGCGACCTCAAGGAAGGCGCCGGCCGCAAGGAGCTGCCGGTCGTCATCAAGGGCGACGTGCAGGGTTCGGTCGAGGCGATCTCGGGCGCCCTGGAGAAGCTCGGCAACGGCGAGGTCGCGGCCCGCATCCTCCTGTCGGGCGTCGGCGGCATCACCGAGTCGGACATCACCCTGGCTCAGGCGTCGAAGGCGGTGGTGATCGGCTTCAACGTGCGCGCCCTCAAGGAGGCCCGCGAGGCCGCCGAGCGGGCGGGGATCGATATCCGCTACTACAACATCATCTACGACCTCGTGGACGACATCAAAGCCACGCTGTCGGGGATGCTGCCGCCCACCCTGCGGGAGGAGCGCCTCGGCGAGGCGACCATCCAGGAGGTCTTCGAGGTCTCGAAGGTCGGCAAGGTCGCGGGTTGCCGCGTGCAGGACGGCATCGTGGAGCGTGGCGCGCATGTCCGCCTCATCCGCGACAGCGTCGTGATCCACGAGGGCAAGCTCAAGACCCTGAAGCGGTTCAAGGACGACGCGAAGGAAGTCACCTCCGGCCAGGAGTGCGGCATGGCCTTCGAGAACTTCGAGAACATGCGCGCAGGCGATGTGATCGAGTGCTACCGGGTCGAAGAGATCCGCCGCACGCTCTGAGAGCCCGGACCCGATCCGGACAGGGCGGTCGCGGCGTCAGCCGCGGCCGTCTTTTCGTTTCGCGCGTCGTTTCGCGCACCGCGCCCCTCTTGGACGTGATCCCTCTTGGACGTGAACCGGCCGCCCTGCGCCGCCGGCCCGAGACAGAATGGCCCAGAAACCAACCTCCAGCGGCCCCTCGCAGCGCCAGCAGCGCGTGGCCGAACTCGTGCGCCACGCCCTCGCGGAGGTGCTCCAGCGCGGCGACATCCAGGATCCGGTGCTCAACACGCATGTCGTGACCGTGCCGGAGGTGCGGATGTCTCCGGACCTGAAGCTCGCCACCGCCTACGTGATGCCGCTCGGCGGTGTCGACGAGGCGCCGGTGATCGCCGCCCTGGACCGCCACCGCAAGGTGCTGCGCCAGGAGGTGGCGCGCCGGGTGAACCTGAAATTCGCGCCCGAGCTGCGCTTCCTCCGCGACGAGACCTTCGACGAGGCGGCACGCATCGACAAGCTGCTCCGCGACGAGCGGGTGCAGCGCGACCTCGTCCCGGAGCGGGACGGCGACGGGCATGAGGACGACGAACCGGAGACCGGTCGGGGGCATTGATCCCCGACGGCACACGGACAGGAACGGGGCAACGACCCCGGGGGACACGAGGCTATGACCGTTTCCATCGAAGATCATCCGCCGGCCGAGCGCGCGGTACCCGGTCCCGGCGCCGAGCGCCGGGGCCCGGAGGAGCGCCGCCCGCAGCGCGGGCCGCGTCCCGACCGGCCCAAGCGCCGGGACGTGTCGGGCTGGGTCATCCTCGACAAGCCCGTCGGCATGACCTCGACCCACGCCGTCGCGGTGGTGAAGCGCGCCTTCAACGCCAAGAAGGCCGGCCATGCCGGGACCCTCGATCCGCTGGCGTCGGGCATCCTGCCGATCGCCCTCGGTGAAGCGACCAAGACCGTCCCGTTCGTCATGGACGGTCGCAAGGCCTACCGGTTCACCGTGCAGTGGGGTGTCGAGACCGACACCGATGACGCCGAGGGCCGGGCCGTGGCGACCAGCGAGGCCCGCCCGGAGCGCGCCGCCGTGGAGGCGGCCTTGCCGACCTTCGTGGGGGCGATCGAGCAGGTCCCGCCGCGCTATTCCGCGATCAAGATCCAGGGCGAGCGCGCCTACGACCTGGCCCGCGAGGGCGAGATCGTGGAACTGGTGGCCCGGCCGGTGCAGATCGACCGCCTCGCGGTGGTGGAGCATGACGGCGAGCGCACCGTGATCGAGGCCGAGTGCGGCAAGGGCACCTATGTCCGTGCCCTGGCCCGCGACCTCGGCCGTATGCTCGGCTGCTACGGCCATGTCTCGGCCCTGCGCCGCACCCGCGTCGGGCCGTTCTCGGAAGCCGAATCGTGCTCCGCCGCCGGCTTGACCGAGGGCGGCCCGGAAGCCGCACTCGCGCATCTCCGGCCGGTCGAGACCGCGCTGGACGCGATCCCCGAGGTGACGGTCTCGCGCGACCTGGGCCTGCGCCTGATGCGCGGCCAGTCTGTCATCCTGCGCGGCCGCGACGCCCCCGTGGAGGGCAAGGCCTTCGCGACCTGTGGCGGCATCCTGGTCGCGGTGGGCGACGTCGAGCGCGGCGAACTGGTGCCGCACCGGGTGTTCCACCTCGGCGGCACGGCGCCGGGGCGCAACGCAGGGTAACGGCCGTCCTGCCTTCACCGACGTGGGCTGCCGGATCGACGGTTCGGGTTTTTCAGCGCAAGTCTTTCGAACACAACGCGTTTCTCCTCCCCCTCGTGGTTTGGATGTTCACGCATCGGCGCTCATAGGGCGCGACGAACCCCCTCTCCCGTACCGAAGAGGGACCCGCGCCGTCATCCCGGGGCGCCGCAGGCGAGCCGGGATGACGGCGGGTGGCTTTTTCGACGGAGTCTCAAGGCGGAAAAGACTGAGCCTTCCGCCCTGAACAGCGATCAAAATCCCAACCTGTCCGACCCGGTGTCACAAGGGTAGGAGAGCGCCTCGTGCCCCCGCGCGGACGACGACGTGTGACCGTCGTCATCCGCGCGGGGTCGGCGACCTGCGGCGCATTCGGAAACAGAGGGGGGGGGGGGGGGCGGCGGTTGCCGGCCGCATCCCAGCCGGATCTCCTTCGCACCCATCCCGTCCAAACCCGCCAGCCCCACCTGAGGCGCGTCCGCGCAGGCGGAACGAACCGGGGCGGGCGGACTTTGGCCCCGGCAACCGGCCTGGGAATACGATGAACGAACACGCGTGCGATGTGGCGGTGATCGGGGCCGGGACCGCCGGCATCGCCGCCTATCGGGCCGCCACCGACGCCGGGGCCAGCGCCGTGCTGATCGAGCGCGGCCCGGGGGGGACGACCTGCGCCCGGGTCGGCTGCATGCCCTCGAAGCTGCTGATCGCGGCAGCCAAGGCCGCCCACGCGGCCCGGAGCGCCGATCCGTTCGGCATCCGGGTGTCCGGCGTCGCGGTGGATGGGCGCGCGGTGCTCGAACGCGTCCGTGCTGAGCGGGACCGGTTCGTCGACAGTGTTCTCGACGGTCTCGACGGGCTGCCCGAGGGCGCGCGCATCGCCGGCACCGCCCGGTTTGAGGATGGCCGCAGCCTGACGGTCGATGCCCACACGCGCATCGCCTTCAAGGCCGCCGTGATCGCCACGGGATCGAGCCCGAACATCCCGAAGCCGCTCCACGGGCTTGGCGACCGGCTTCTCACCACCGACACCCTGTTCGAGATCCCCGATCTCCCGGGCTCGCTCGCCGTGCTCGGCGCCGGCGCGGTCGGGATCGAGATCGCCCAGGCGATGACGCGCCTCGGCGTCCGGGTCACGGTGCTCGATACGGGCGACACGGTCGCCGGGCTGTCCCAGCCGGACCTCGCCCGACAGGCCGCCGCGATCTTCGGTGCGGAGCTGGACCTGCATCTCGGCGCGACGCTCGAAGCGGCGACGCGCGACGGCGACGGCGTGCGCCTCGCCTGGACAGACCGGCACGGGCACGCGCAGGTGACGCGGGCCGAGCGGGTGCTCGCCGCGACCGGCCGCGCGCCGAACCTCGACGGACTCGGGCTGGACGCCGCAGGCCTGCGCCTCGGCGACGACGGCGTGCCGGAGTTCGACCGGCGCAGTCTCGTTTGTGCGGGCGCCCCGATCCTGATCGCCGGTGACGCCGATGGCTGGCGGCCTGTGCTGCACGAGGCCAGCCGCCAGGGCGGGATCGCCGGCGCCAACGCGGCGGCGCTGGCTGCGTCCTGCGCCGTGGCGAAGCCGGAACCCTGGACCAGCCTCGCCATGGTGTTCACCGATCCGCAGGTCGCGGTGGTCGGCGCGCCCTACGAGGCCGACGCCCCCGGCCGCGTGACCGGCACCGTCGAGTTCGCCGACCAGGGCCGCGCCCGGGTCGACGGCGCGAATCGCGGCGGCCTGCGGATCTGGGCCGACCGGGACGGTACGCTCCTGGGGGGCGAAATGATCGGACCCGCGGTCGAGCATCTGGCGCATCTGCTGACCCACGCGATCGCGGACGGAAAGACCGCCGCAACTGTCCTGAACCAGCCCATATACCACCCTACATTTGAGGAGGGATTTTCGACGTCATTGTCTGAAATCACACACACGATCTGCCGGTCTTAGTCTGCGTTCAACGGCATCGTGATTCCGGTTTCATCTTGGTGTCTGAGGAAGCATTGCACTTCACTGCGCCCCCGGTCATATCAGACCGGATGAGCGGGGTGCTTTCCTGATGCCGCCGAAACAGGCCCCCCAAGGCGGCCCCGACCTGGATACGCTCGCGTCCGACGCGCTGGACCGCCTCGACGAGGGCGTTATCGGCCTCGACGCGGACGGCACGGTCGTGGTCTTCAGCGAGGGCGCGAGCACCCTCTCGGGCCTCTCGCGCGAATCAGTTCTGGGCCGCAACTATTTCCGCGAGGTGATGCCGGGCACGAACGTGCCGAGTTTCCGCGGCCGCTTCCTCTCCGGAACCCGCAGGGGCGCCCTGGACGAGAGCTTCGACTACGTGTTCGGCCGGCTGCCCCAGCCCCTGCGCGCGCGGGTCCACATGCGCCACGGCAAGGCCGCGGAGGCCGGGCCGGTCACGTGGCTGACCATCGATCCGCTGGAGAGCCTCGGCGCCGGCCTGTCCCGTGAGGCCGTCATGGCGGCGATCGGCCGGCGGGCCCGGGCCGAGCCGGTGGATGCCAGCCACTGCGAGCGCGAGCCGATCCACATCCCGGGCTCGATCCAGCCCAACGCGGTCATGATCGCGGCCGACGCCGGGACCCTCCAGGTCCTGGCCTACTCGGCCAATGTCGACGAGATCGTGGATCCCGTGGATCCGCCGCTCGCCGGCCGTCCCCTGGAGGAGGTGCTGCCCCGGGACTTCGTCGCGGCGGTCCGCGCGCGGCTTTCGGCCGGCACCCTGTCGGACGGCCTGTCCGTCCGCCGCCGGCTGACCCTGACCGGCCGCGCCGCACCCTATTACGTGGTCGCCCACGCCCATGCCGGCCGGGTGATCGTCGAGCTGGAGCTCGAGCCCGAATCCGCCGACGACTTCCCCACCGCCAGCCAGGTCGACACCGAGCTCGCGGTCGGGCGCCTGCGCGAGGCCGACACCCTGGCCGAGGCCGCCCGCATCGCCGCCCTGGAGATCCGGGCGTTCACCGGCTTCGAGGCCGTGCTGGTCTACCGGTTCGACGCGGACTGGAACGGCGAGGCGGTGGCCGAGGACAAGGTTCCGAACTGGTCACGCAGCCTGCTCGGCCTGCGCTTCCCGGCTTCCGACATCCCCGCGCAGGCCCGCGCCCTCTACACCCGGGCCAAGAACCGTTTCGTGATCGACCGGGACAGCGTGCCGGTCGGCCTGGTCGCGGCCCCCGGCGCCGGCAACGGCCCGATCGACCTGACCTTCGCGCAGCACCGCACGCTGTCGCCGATCCACCTGGAGTACCAGCGCAACCTGGGCGTGAACGGCTCCATGTCGATCTCGATCATGGTCGAGGGCCGGCTCTGGGGCCTGATGATCGGCCATCACCGCCGCCCGCACTATGTCACGCCCGAGACGCGCTCGGCCGCTACCGTGCTCACCGACGCCTTCGCCATGCGGGTGCAGGAGATCGAGTCGCGCCGGCTCTGGGAGGAGCGGCAGACCCATCTCGACGTCGAGGGCCGCCTGGTCCGCGGCCTGACCCGGTCCGACGACTTCGTGGCCGCGCTCACCGGCGGCACCACGACCCTGCTCGACCTGTTCAGCGCCACCGGCGCCGGCATCGTGGCGGGCGAGCGGGTCACCCTCATCGGGCAGGCGCCGCCCCCCGCGGTGGTCGCCCGGATCGCCCGCTGGCTGCGGACCGGGCTGCAACCGGGCGAAACCGACTACAGCAGCAGCAGCTTCACCGCGGAATACCTGGAGGCGGCCCCGTACCGGGAGATCGCCAGCGGCGTGCTCGCCGCCTTCGTGGACGAGTCGCGCGAGACCCTGCTGATCTGGTTCCGGCCCGAGGTGCCCAGCACCGTGACCTGGGGCGGCGACCCGCGCAAACCGGTGCTCGCCGGCAGCGGTCCGGTGGCCCTGCTGCCGCGTCGCTCGTTCGAGCGCTGGGTCGAGGAGCGCACCGGCTACGCCACGGCCTGGGCCGCGTGGCAGGTCCGTCTCTCCCGCTCGCTCGCCGAGGCGGTCGAGGGCGTGGTGCTGCGCCAACGCCGCAAGATCGACGAGCTGACCAGCCTGCTCGCCGAGAAGGAGCGCCTGCTCGAGCAGAAGGACCTGCTGACCCGGGAGATCGACCACCGGGTGAAGAACTCCCTGCAGATCGTCTCGGCCTTCCTGCAGATGCAGCGCCGGCAGATCGCCGACCCCGACGCCCGCCAGGCCTTCGCGGACACCTCCGCCCGGGTGATGAGCGTCGCCCGCGTGCACGACAGCCTGTACCAGGCCGAGCGCTTCGACGAGGTCGATCTCGGCCAGACCATCGAGAACCTGTGCAACGATTTGGCGGGGCTGGCCGGCGAGGGCCACGCCGTGGACCTCTCGGCCGAGCCCGGCCTGATGGTGCCCTACCGCAAGGCGGTGGCGCTCTCGCTGATCGCCACCGAACTCGTCACCAACGCCTTCAAGTACGCCGCCAACCCCGCCGGCGGCGGCCGCGTCGAGGTCAGCGTCTCGGCCTCCGGCCCCGGCGAGGTCCAGCTCCGGGTCTGCGACGACGGCTCGGGCCTGCCCGACGACTGGGCCGACGCCAAGGTGCGCGGCAGGGGCACGGGCCTCGGGATGAAGCTGATCCGGGCGATGCTCGACCAGATCAACGCCCGGCTCGACGTGGCCAACAACCCGGGCGCGTGCTTCACGATCACGGCGTGAGCGGTATCGCCACCGCCATCGCGATCCCTCAGGCGTCCGCCTCCGCCAGTAGCCCGTCCACGAACTGCGCCAGACCCGTCCGGCGCGCCCGCTTCAACCGCTCGGCGGACAGGATGCCTTGGAGCGCCCGGAAGGCGTCCTGCAGGTCCTCGTTGACGATGACGTAGTCGTACTCGCTCCAGCGCTGGATCTCGGTCCGGGCGTTGGCCAGGCGCTTCTCGATCGTCTCGGCCGAATCCTCGGCGCGGCGCTCCAGGCGCTGGCGCAGCTCGGCCATGCTGGGCGGCAGGATGAACACCGTCACGACGTCCTGGGCCAGCTTGGCCCGGACCTGGCGGGTGCCCTGGTAGTCGATGTCGAAGATCATGTCCCGGCCCGAACCCAGGACCTTCTCCACCGGCCGGCGGGGCGTGCCGTAATAGTTGCCGTGGACCTCGGCCCATTCGAGCAGGTCGTCCCGGCTGCGCAGGTCCTCGAACGCCTCCCGGTCGATGAAGTGGTAGTGCCGCCCGTCGATCTCGGAGGGGCGGCGCGACCGGGTGGTGACCGAGATCGACAGGTCGAGCGCCCAGGCCGGGTCCTGCGCGATCGCCCGCGTCAGCGTGGTCTTGCCCGCCCCGGAGGGCGACGACAGGATCAGGATCAAGCCCCGCCGCGCGATCGTGTCGGAGACGTTGTTGGCCGGTCCGCTCATCCGCGTGGCTCCGTCGCGATATCCATCCGCATCCCCCGGTCCCGAAAAGTCATTCGATGTTCTGCACTTGCTCGCGGAATTGCTCGACCACGGCCTTGAGGTCGAGGCCGATCCGCGACAGGCTGATGTCGTTGGCCTTGGCGCCCAGGGTATTAGCCTCGCGGCCGAATTCCTGAGCCAGGAAATCCAGCCGCCGGCCGATCGCGCCGCCCGCCGCGAGCAGCTCCCGGGCGCTGGCCACGTGGGCGTGCAGCCGGTCCAGCTCCTCGCGCACATCCGCCTTGCCGGCGAGCAGCATCGCCTCCTGGTGCAGGCGGTCGGGATCGAGGCCGGCCCCGCCCAGAGCCGCGATGGAGGCCGCCAGCCGGGCCCGCACCGCCTCGGGCTTGCGCGCCGGGTTGTCCTCGGCGGCCTGGGTCAGCGCCGCGATCCGGTCGACCTGCGCGGTGACGATGTCGGCGAGCTGGCGCCCTTCGGCCCGGCGAGCCTCGACCAGGTCGGCGACCACCCGGACCATGCCCTCGGCGAGGTCCCGGGCGACCGCCTCCGTCTCCGGCGACGCCGCCTCGTCGTCGCTCTCGATCACCCCGCGCACGCCGAGCAGCCCGTCCAGGGTCGCGGGCGCCACGTCATCGGGCCGCGGCACCCGGGCGACCGCCTGCGCGAGGCTCGCCAGCAGGGCTTCGTTGATCCGCACGCGGGCCGTCGTGTCCGGCTTGGTCAGCGTCAGGGTAAGCTGGCACTGCCCCCGGGACAGGGTCTTCTGCAGGGCCGCGCGCGCGGTCTCGCCGAGTCCGTCATAGCCGGCCGGCACCCGGACGCGCACGTCGAGCCCGCGCCCGTTGACGCTGCGGACCTCCCAGGCCCACTGCACCGCCCCGGTGGTGCCCGCCGCCCGGGCGAACCCGGTCATGCTCGCGATCTGGGCCAAGCCGACCCCCCGTCCTCAAGAAGATCGGGGCCTGTAGCACGGATCGCTTCGGGGGGAAGGGGCGGACGGGCAGGGGGGATGCCGGATCGGGGTTCATTTCGGACGGCCCCGAGGTTTCGGGGCTGCTGATCCGCGGCGTCCTTGCTGCGGGGTCCTTGCTGCGACGTCCTTGCCGCGGCGCCCTCGTGCACGCAGCGCAGCGACCCGGCGATCCGTGACGGCCCGGGATCCCGCAGCCCACGTGATGACGCCGGTCGGGTGGTCCTCAGCCGAACAGTCCGAGAAGGCTGGCAGGCGGACCCCGACCCTTCCCCCTGGAGCGGACGTTCCGGCCCCGACCCATGCCAGCCGTGCCGATCGCCATCGGCGCATCCCAATAGCAGTCATCCAGAACGCGCTTGGAGCAGTTTATCTATCGGTACATGCCAGCCCTGCGATAATTGCAGCGGATCGTAGATTGTGGTGGCCGGGGTCCGCCGCGGCTACTAATCGCTGCTCCACAGCGACACCTGCTGTTCGCAATGCCACGGCGAACATATCTTGAAACTTTGCCTCGACGACGCGATCGAAGGGGTCGGTCAAGATCACGACACGCATCGGATGGCGACGCCCGATCTCCGCAGCATGCTCAATTGGGTCAACGAAGTCTGCGTAACCCGTCACATCCGTGGATAAACCGCGCTCCATGCCGCGCTGGCGAACTGCTACATTGCCCGATGCGATCACAGCGCAACCGATGTCGTCCCGCTGCGCCAGAAGTGCCCCCACCAAGTGGCCGCCTCCGGAGAAGCCAGCGAGGTTGATCTGCGCCCAGCCGAAACGTGCTTTGAGAACATCGAGAGCAGCGTTCACCAGCGCAACCTCGCGAGGTCGCCGCCGCTCTAGGTGATGACCGGAGGAGCCGAATGTTCCTGGCCGTGCAAGGTTTACAAATGTTCGCGCTGTCGCCGCTGAGTAGTGCTCCGCTTCCTTCTGCATCAACCTCGGATTGAGCCGCTTGTAGAACTCGCTAACCTGCCAGACCGGCGGGTCAGTCCGAGGCTGCGCTACGCTGATCACGTCCCCTTCCAGGAACACCAACGGCGGTCGACCGGTCGGTTCTGCTTGAGCCCCGTAGAAGCGTAGGCAATCGTCTCGTCCATCCAGAGCGACACGAATGTAGTTCGACCCCTGACAATCGCCGGGTGCCACCCCATTCAAGACATCGTCTGCTGTGAAAAGCGCCTCGTCAGCGTGGCAAGGGCCAGGATTTAGCATCGTCAGGTAGAGCCAGCCCGCAAGAAGCCGACAGAATGCGTTGGGCTTCACGGGTGCCGATCATAGCGCGTGGTCGTGGCGATCATCATGGATCGACTGCCCCAGGCGCGCAAAAGGTTGTGAGCAGGCTCCACTGCCATGTCTGCTCCGATGCATCCGCCGCCCGGAAGCGGACCAGCAGGAAACCACCCAACCCAGTCGGAGGTCATCCTCCGCCATGCTGCCGCGAAGCGGACATTCCGAAGGTCCGTAGGGTCGGAAGCGGACCCACGGCACGCGTTCCACCCGTCGGATTCTTACCGCCAGCCTCGCTGCACGCGCCATGACGGAGAGCCGTCGGCGACGCAGCGGACAGAAGGCCCACGCACCGCGTGGATTTGCAGTGGATCCGTTCTGGTTCTGGAAAGCGCCGCGCTTCAGCGGAGCCCGGCGCCTCCCAGCCTACCGCCGCCCGCGCGGGGCCGGCGTCGGGTCGGCCAGCGCCGGGACGGTCTTGGGCGAGCCGAGATCGTAGCTGCGGTTCTTCAGCGGATCGAGGCGGGTGCCCTCGGAGGCGTCGAAGGCGCGGGTGCCCGGCGTGCCGGAATCGAGGGCGAAGGCCGCGTTGGTGTTCGGGGCGTTGCCCGGTGCGAAGGCCGAGGCCCGGCCGGGGACGCTCGGGTCGGGGCCCGGCTCGACCTTGTCGACCGCGTCCGGCGGCGCCTGGCGGCTCTTCTCGACCGCGCGCCAGCGGGCGACGTTGCGCTGGTGGCCTTCGAGCGAGTCGGCGAAGGCGTGGCCGCCGCTGCCGTCCGCCACGAAGTACAGGTCCTTGGTGCGGGACGGGTTGGCCACCGCCTCCAGGGCGGCGCGGCCGGGATTGGCGATCGGCCCCGGGGGCAGGCCCTCGATCGCGTAGGTGTTATAGGGCGTCGCCCGGTCGATCTCGGAGCGCAGGATGCCGCGCCCGAGGGTGCCGCGCCCGCCCACCAGCCCGTACACGATGGTCGGGTCCGATTGCAGCTTCATCCGCTTATTGAGGCGGTTGATGAACACGCCGGCGACCCGCGGCCGCTCGTCGGCCCGGCCGGTCTCCTTCTCGACGATCGAGGCCAGGGTGACCATCTCAGCCGGCGTCCGCACCGGCACGTCGGCGCTGCGGCGGAGCCAGATCTGGTTCAGCACCTCGCGCTGCTTGGCCCGCATCAGGTTCACGATCTGCTGGCGGGTGGCGCCGCGCTCGAACTTGTAGGTGTCGGGCAGGAGTGAGCCCTCCGGGGGAATCTCGTTGATCTCGCCCGAGAGGATGTCGTTGTCGTTGAGCCGCGTGACGATCTGCTCGGAGGTGAGACCCTCGGGGAACGTGATCGCGTGCTGGACCTGCCGGCCGGTGGTCACCGTGTCGAGGGCGTCGGCGATGCTCGCATGCGCCTTGAAGATGTACTCGCCGGCCCGGAGCGCCGGCCGTCCGCCGAAGCGGGCGGCGAACTCGAACAGGCCGGTATGGTCGATCACGCCCTCGCGCTTGAGGGTCTCGGCGATCTCGCCCGTGCCGCTGTGGGTCGGGATCACCACGACCTTGTCGGCGACGAGCGGCCCCGGCTCGCGCACCTGGCGCTGGAACAGGGTGATCCCGATCATCGCCGCGATGGCGATCACCACCGCGAAGGTGAGGGCGCCGCTGATGATGCCGACGAGGCCGCTGCGCTCGCGCACCGGCTTCTCCGGCGGCGGCGGCGCGGCGGTCGGCTTGATCGCCTCGCCCGGCGAGCGCGGCGACAGCCGCTGCGGCAGCGCGGGGCCCTCCGTCGGATCCTGCGCGATGGTCTCGGGCGCGGGCGTCTTTGAGCGGCGGAAGAACATCGCGTTCCTGTCACGAGCATCATCCCGAACGCCGGCACGCGGCCTTCGGGACGACGAGGATGCAAAACCAGCGGCCTGACGCGTCGTCCCGGATCCGACTTCCGGGACGACGCGTCAGGCCCGCGCGACCGATCCCGCGCCGCGGGCCGGGACCGGCAGCCCGCAACCCGGTGTGCGCGTCGAGATCCGCGACCCTAGTCGGGTTTGTGGCGAAAATGCCGTTTCGCGCCGCGAGAGCGGGCCGATCGGGGCGATGGGTCAGACCGGCGGCTGGCAGGTCGCGCAGAAGAAGGTCGAGCGGTTGGCCTGCACGATCCGGGTGACCGAGCCGCGGCAGCCCGGGTGGCGGCACGGCTCGCCGACCCGGTCGTAGACCCGGAAGGCGTGCTGGAAGGCGCCCGCGCTGCCGTCGGTGTGGGCGTAGTCGCGCAGGGTCGAGCCGCCGGCCTTCACGGCCTCCTGCAGCACCTGCACGATCGCCTTGGCGAGCGCGTTGGCCTTGGGCGTCGGGCGCCCGTCGGGCTTGATCAGCAGGCCGGCGGGGGTCTCCGGGTGGAGGCGGGCCCGGTGCAGGGCCTCGCAGACGTAGATGTTGCCCAGGCCCGCGATCAGGCTCTGGTCGAGCAGCGCGGCCTTCAGCGGCGTGATCTTGTGCCGGAACAGGCCGGCGATCACCGCCCCGGTCAGCCCGTCGAGCGGTTCGATCCCCATCCGGGCGAAGTGGCGGCTGGTCGCGAGGGTCTCGCTCGGGACGAGGTCCATGAAGCCGAAGCGGCGGGCGTCGTTGTAGGTGATCGTGGCCCCGGTGCTCATCGCCATCACGACGTGGTCGTGCTTCGGCGTGCCCTGCGCCCCCTCCAGGTAGAAGTCCCCGGGGGAGAGGTTGCTCCCGTCGGGGAGGGCCACGTCGAACCGGCCGCTCATGCCGAGATGCATGATCAGGGTCTCGCCCGAATCGAGCCCGGCGGTGAGGTACTTCGCCCGGCGGGCGAGGTCGGTCACGGTCCGACCCTCAAGCCGCGCCGCGAATCGCTCCGGGAACGGGAAGCGCAGGTTCGGCCGGCGCAGGGTGACGCGGCTGAACCGGGCGCCGACCATCGCGGGCACCAGGCCGCGCCGCACCGTCTCGACCTCGGGAAGCTCCGGCATTGTTTTCGGACTTTTCGTTCGACCACGCGAGCGCGCGTTGTGAATATCGAGTTCTTCGAAGAAGTCGGCAACGGCGCGGTTTGCCGCCCTGGCCCGCGAAGAGCGCGCGAAGGCTGGCGCTCAGCGACGGCGAAGTCTGACGTAGAGCGCGCCGCCGCCGCCATGGTGCCGCGACGCTTCCTCGAAGCCCAGCACGATGCCGCGCAGCTCGGCGCCGCGCAGCCAGTGCGGCACGCTGCGCCGGAGCACCCCCCGCTCCGCGAAGGCATCGGGATAGGACGAGCCCCCTCTCTCCTGGCCCCCCTTGCCGGTCACCACCAGTACGTAGGCATGCCCGGCGGCCCGGCACCGCAGAAGGAATCCTGTCAGCGCAGCATGGGCTTGCGCCTGCACCATCCCGTGCAGGTCGATCCGCGCCTCCACGGCCAGACGCCCCCGGCGCAGCCCGACCTTGGCCTGCCGCTCCAGCCCCGACGGGGCAGCGTGGCTCTGGAGCGGCGCCTGATAGGGCGCAGCGGTGACCTTCTGGGGCAGGGCGACGGCCGGCTTGGGCGGCGGTTTCAGGCGCGCTTTCTTGGCCACCGGAGGCACGGTTGGCTTCAGGATCGGCGCCGTCAGCGGCGGCATGGTGGCGGTCGGCGGCGCCGGCGCGACCTCGGGCTGCGGCAGCGTCGCCCGGCCGGTCAGCGGTGTCACGAGCTTGGCGATCTCACCCCAGAGCCGGGCCTCCCCGGCGCTCAGCCGGCGCGTGCGGCGCGGCGGCCTCACGGCGTGACCCCGCGGGCGGGCTTGGGCAGCAGCACGACGAAGCCTATGGAATCGCGTAGGTTTCCGGCCGCGACCCCGGCCTGCACCCCGGTCCCGACGAACAAATCGCCCCGGGCCGGGCCGACGATCGCCGACCCCGTGTCGGCGGCGATGACCAGGCGTCCGGTGTCGCCCGGCACACCGCCCGGCAACGGCCCGTCCAGCCAGAACGGCAGGCCGTAACGCCACAGTCCGCCATCCACCGCGAGGCTACGCCCCGGCGTCAGCGGCGCATTGGCGGCACCCGGCGGACCGAGCGCCGGATCCTCCACCGGGGCCAAGCGGAAGAAGATGTAGGAGGCATTGGTGCGGATCAGCCGTCGCGCACTCTCGGGATGGGCGCGCAGCCAGGTCGTCCAACGGGCCAGCGTGAGGCCTTCCAAAGGCAGGTGGCCCTCCTGCACGATCAGCTTGGCCACGGCCGTGTAGGGCCGGCCGTTGCGGCCGTCATACAACACTCGGACGGCCCGGCCGTCGGGCAGGCGGACGCGTCCGGAGCCCTGGACTTGCAGGACCAGGAGATCGACCCCGTCGCGCAGCCATAGGATCGGCCGCGCCTGGGCGCCCAGCGCCCCGTCCTCGATCGCCGCTCGGTCCGGATAGGGTCCGAACCCATCCGCGGTGGCGCGGGCGGCGCGCAGGACCGGGTCGAGACCGGGGCGGGTCTCGCCAGGGGCCAGCGAGACGAGGTCGTCAGGTCGGGCGAGAACCGGCGTCAGGAAGTCCGGACCCTGCGTGAGGGAGCCGTCCAGCTCCGGCTCGAAGTAGCCCGTCAGGAAGCCCGGGCGCTCTGCCCCTGGCCGCACCACCCGGTAGGCCTCGAACCGATCCTGAAAGAACGTGGCCGCCGCCTCGCGCGTCACCCCCACCGCAGCCGCGCAAGCCGCCGACAGGTCCGCCGGATCGCCAGCGACCCCCGCCGGCTGTGGCGTCGCGGGCTGGGGCGCGGCACAGACCCTCCGGAACGCGTCGAGTGAAGCGGCCGGATCGGGGCCGGGAAAGCCCGGCAGTGCTGCGAACGCCACGGGTGTCAGGACCGCCCCGCCGACCTCGGCGAAGGCGGCCATGGACGAGCCGGCTAGGAACGTCGCGAAGAGGGCGGGGATGAGGGCGGTCGGGATACCTCCGGACCAGGCACGCAAGTTTGGCACGGCAACGGGGTCACGAAATCAGGCGCCGGCCTCGGTGGCCACGAGCTGCCAGTTCGGGTCCCGCGAGCCGAGGGTGCGCGCGAAAGTCCAGACGTCCGGCACCTCGACAACCGTCTCGGCGCTGCCGTCGACGACCTTGCCCTCGGCGTTGCGGGTGGCGGTGATCAGGTTCGACAGGAACCGCACGGTGATCTGCGCGACACGGTTACGCACCTCGATGGCGACGATCTCCGCCTTGTCGATCGACACGAAGGTGGTTTCCAAGGTCTGTCGGTTGCGCTCACGCTCGACGATGGCCCGCTCGAAAGCTTCGCCGACCTCTTTCGACAGGAGCCCCCGCAGGGTTTTCCGGTCGCCCTTCGCGAAGGCGATCATGATCGTCTCGTAGGCCGACTTGGCCCCCTCGATGAACGCGCGAGGGTCGAAACTCGGCTCCGCCTGAACGGCCGCTTCGAGCCCGCGGGCGATCTCGGAGCCGGGCTCCGCGATGCCGCGCCAGTCACGTACCGCCGCAGACGCTGTGGCCGACGCGGGCTGAACCCGGTCGGCACCGGGCAACCGAACGACGTTGTCGCCCTCAGATCGGGCCTGCGGCTCGGTACGGCTTCGATCCACCGGCTTGAACGGCGAGCGCTCGGCACCGGTCTTCTGGCCGAGCACCGAGCGCAGGCGCCAGATCACGAAGACTGCGAGTGCGAGGAAGATGATCGTCGTAATGTCGAAACTGTCCTGCATCACCGATCCGATGGTGGCCGCGGCGGGACCTCGTGCCCCGTGCCGAGGTCGTGCGCGGTGCGGCGCCGGCAAAGCGCTCGCGGGTCTAGGCGACTCATAACTGACCAACGCGCAAGGAGCGAGCCGGTTATACCGATGCGGAACGCCGCGATCCCCATGCGTCAACCGATATGGGTCTCGAACACCGCTGCCGCCAGCGCCACGCCAGCCCGCTGCTTGTCCGTCTCCGACGCGCGTGTTAGCGGCGCTGCCTTCCGGGCCGCATCGCGGTGCCGTTCCGCGGCTCGCGCCGCGACAACCCGGGCCGGCCCTGCCGGCCGATCGAGAAGGATGATCCGCATGGCCGACTCTCCGGCAGCCAACGGCAACGGCGGCGGCATGCCGCAGGGCGACGCGCCGACCATCAATGCGCTGGCTCAGTACACGAAGGACCTCTCATTCGAGAACCCGAACGCGCCACGCTCTCTCCAGCCCAAGGAAGGTCAGGGTCCGCAGATCAACATTCAGGTGAATGTCAGCGCGCAGCAGCTCTCCGACACCGATTTCGAGGTCGAGCTGACCCTGGAGGGCGACGCCAAGATCCAGGCCGAAGTGCTGTTCGCCTTCGACGTGAAGTACGCGGGCGTCTTCCGCATGGTCAACATCCCGGCCGACCAGCTTCATCCCGCGGTGATGATCGAGTGCCCGCGCCTGCTGTTCCCGTTCGCTCGGCAGATCGTGGCCGAGGCGGTGCGCAACGGCGGCTTCCCGCCCCTGTACATCGATCCGATCGATTTCGTTGCGCTCTACCGCCAGAAGGCGATGGAGGCCCAGGGCGCCAGCGGTCCGCTCGCTTCCTGAGGCGCTGAACCGTCCCGGCGGTCAGTGGCCGCCGGGACCGCGATAGGCCGCAGCCAGCGTTCGCAGCGCTTCTACAGGGCGCCCGCTCAGTCGCCGCCAGGACGTTGCAGGGCCCCGATTAGCTGGACAGACGGAACGGCTCGCCCGCTGGTGGGATCGGGAAGTCCGGGGCTAGGAACCAGCGCAGGCTCTCCTCTACCAGCACGATCTCGTCCCGCCCATGCATCTTCGAAATCCGTAGCTCGGCGAACTCCCACTTCGGGGCTGACCATCTCGACAGCCATCGCGGTGGTGGGCTGGTCATCATCCAGATCACCTGCAACGCCACACGGACCACGGCACAAAAGCAGTCGCCGACACAGCCCTCGGGCGCGAGCCGGGGGTGACGCCAGCCGACGTGTTCGTGAACTCGGTCGAGGTCGCGCCAGAGAACGGGTCGTTCGGCGACGGGCTCACGCCGTACGGCCCGCCCGGCCGGCGCGGCCGCAGGGGGCGGACGCTCGCTGCCGGGCTTGACCGTACGAGGGACGGCGTTCAGGTCCGGGGCCCATTGCCAGACCTGGATCGCATGAGCCCCACCGCACACCTTGCCCTGATCAACCTGTTCACCGGGGACATCCAGGGTGGCCTCGGCCCCTTCCTGGGGACGTGGCTGGCGCAGGCTGCGTCCTGGAGTCCGGCGCGGGTGGGCTTTGTCATCACCCTAGTGGGCATCGCGACGCTATTCTTGAGCGGCCCGTTCGGGGCCATGGTCGACCGCTTTACACGTCCGCGTCTCCTGGTGGCGCTCGCCTGCGCGGCGATCCTGGCGGGCACGCTCCTGCTTCTCCCGGCGCGCAGCTTCCCGGCGGTCCTGGTGGCGCAGCTGCTCGCCGCGGCGGGAGGTACCCTGTTGCTGCCGGCGGTCGCCGCGCTGACCCTCGGGATCGTCGGGAAGGACGGGTTCCCTAAACAACAGGGCCGCAACCAGGCGTTCAACCATGTTGGCATCCTGATCGCCGCCGGCGGCATCAGCCTCGGCACTGGAACATTCGGTCCGGCGATCGCCTTCTGGGTGCTGGGCGGTATGGCGGTCGCCGCGATCGTCGCGACGCTGACGACCCCGGCCGGCGCCTGGAGTCGACGTCGCGCGGTCGGTTGGGAGGAGGACGCGGACGACGAGCCGCAGCGCAGCGGCATTCGTCAGGTCCTCGGCAACCGGCGTCTGCTGGTGCTCACCGTGGCGCTGACGCTGTTCAACCTTGGCAATGGCGGCATGCTGTCCCTGCTCGGACAGAAACTGGTGGCCACCGCCGCCGACGCGACGACATGGACGGCCCGCTACGTGATGGTGGCACAGCTCGTGATGGTGCCAGTGGCCCTGTTCGCCGGCTCCCTGGCGGATCGGCGCGGACGACGCCAGCTCCTGATGGTGGCGTTCGCGGTACTGCCGGTGCGGGCCGTCCTGTCGGGTCTGATTGACGATCCGGTCTGGCTCATCACGGCGGAAGTCCTGGACGGTGTCGCCTCCGGCATCGTCGGCGTGGCCGTGCCGGTGATCGTGGCGGACCTGACCTGGGGGTCCGGGCGTACCCAGACAGCGCTCGGCAGCGTCAACGCCGTGCAGGGCGTCGGCGGCGCCCTGTCGGGCTGGTATGGTGGCTTGTCCTACGGATTGTTCGGCTGGACCGGCGCGTTCCTCGCCCTCGGCGTACCGGCCCTTATCGCCCTGGTGCTGGTGATATGGCTCGACGCGACGCCGGAGCCCGGTCGGCGCAGGCGTGGGAGGGAGCGGCGACGCACGGCGGGCCAGGGAGCGTAAAAACTCTTGCCTATCAGGTTCGGGACCCCCTGCGGGAAACGCAAAAAGCCCGGCCGAGAGGCCGGGCTTGTTCAAAAGATCGGTTGCTCCTGTCGGAAGGATCAGCCGATATGCGGGCTCCCGGTCGCGGCCGGGAACCTGTCAGCCAGGGCGCGACGGAGTTTTTCCAGGGCGCGGTTCTCGATCTGGCGGACCCGCTCCTTCGAGATGCCCAGGCGCTGACCCAGGGCTTCGAGGGTCGCCTGATCCTCAGCGAGGCGCCGCTCACGCAGGATGCGCAGCTCGCGCTCGGACAGGACCGTCAGGGCCTGTTGCAGCCAGCTGAGGCGCCGTTCGCCGTCGACCGTCGCGCTCACGGTCTCGTCCGGAAGCGCCGCACCGTCGACCAAAAAGTCCATGCGCTCGGAGGAGGCGTCGTTGTCCTCGCCGACGGGGGCGTTCAGCGACATGTCGGGACCTGAAAGGCGGGCGTCCATCAGAGCCACGTCGTCGCGCGAGACGCCGATGGCGGTTGCGATGCGGCGATGGATCTCGTCGCCGACATGCTCCTCAGTGGATTGCATCAACCGGGCACGCAGCCGGCGCAGGTTGAAGAACAGGGCTTTCTGAGCCGAGGACGTTCCCCCGCGCACAATCGACCAGTTGCGCAGGATATAGTCCTGGATCGATGCGCGAATCCACCACGTCGCGTAGGTCGAGAACCGGACATCCCTCTCGGGCTCGAACCGCGCTGCGGCCTCCATGAGACCGACGTGACCCTCCTGCACCAGGTCTGCCATCGGCAGCCCGTAGTGACGAAAACGCCCCGCCAGGGCGATGACGAGGCGCATATGGGCTGAAATCAGACGGTGCAGCGCCCGCTCGTCGCGGTTGTCCTTCCAGCGTACGGCGAGGCCGCGCTCTTCCTCCCGGGCCAGGAAGGGCGCCTCCATGGCAGTCCGAATGAACTGCCGTCGAATTCCAGCGATATCAGCCATCCCGCCTGCCTCTTGTTGCCGAGTGCTGTCGCGGCGCCGAACGGAGCGTCCAACCCGCAGGGCGTCACCGAACGGCGGCGCCAGGCAACCGACAACGGAAGGCCAATCACGAAAGTTCCGCCACGTGCCTTCGCAGTGCGACAGGCCGATGGCCACGATTTCGTGTTTCACCAAGAAATATGGGTTCTAACGTCGCGCCGTCCAGTCCCCTGTGCGTCGAACTGACGTGGAAAAGCGGGAGACGCGACCGATCCAGCATGCCGGTACGAAAAAGCCCGACCCCAAGGGGCCGGGCTTTTTCTCATCGAAGAAACAGAGGCGCTTCAGGCAGCGACTTCCTGGATGTCATCGCCCTCACCTTCGGCTTCCGCCTCCGGCTCGGCCTCGCTCTTGGCGCGGCGTGGGGACTTGGCCAGGCTCTGTTCGATCAGCTTCAGCGCCTCGGTCTCGGTGATGCGGTTGACCGAGGAAATCTCACGCACGATCCGGTCCAGGGCAGCCTCGTAGAGCTGGCGCTCCGAGTAGGACTGCTCGGGCTGCGCCTCGGAGCGGAACAGGTCGCGCACCACCTCGGTGACGGCCAACAGGTCGCCAGAGTTGATCTTGGCCTCGTATTCCTGAGCCCGACGCGACCACATGGTGCGCTTGATCCGAGCGCGGCCGGTCAGCACGTCCAGCGCCTTCTTTACCAGGTCCGGCTCGGCGAGCTTGCGCATGCCGACGGAGTTGGCCTTGGCGGTCGGGACGCGCAGAACCATCTTGTCCTTCTCGAACGAGACGACGAACAGCTCAAGTTTGTAGCCCGCGATCTCTTGCTCTTCGATCGCGGTGATGCGACCGACGCCGTGGGCCGGATATACGACGGCCTCACCGGTCTTGAAGCCTTGCCGGCCAACGGTCGTCGTCTTCTTGGCTGTGGTCATGCGAGAAGGGCCTCCACTGGCGCGCGATGCTCCGCACCGCGCAAAACCGTGTTCTTCCGGGCGGGATACCCGGTTTGCCTCGCCGTTCCCGGGATCCGTGCCCACCAGGCACAGATCCGGGCGTTCCCCGGCGCGGCCGTGCAAACACCGGAACACCCGCCGAAGTCACCCTCGGCGGTCGTTCGCGTGCCACTCCTCTAATTCACGAAAGCGAAAGGCAATTCGGCCTGAGGGAGCACGTCTGGCGCAAGCGACGGCAGGCGGATTGTGTATCACAATCCGGCGCACAGATCAAAGCATCCCTGAAGAAGCGCGCGCCATCCGGGCGCAGCCTCGAAAGAGTTCTACACCGGCCAAGCCGGAGAGGAATGACCTGATCGCGGCTCAGGGCTTCGCTTGACGCAGGTCAAAGACGGTTTCGGCCATGATCCACAAGCGCCGAACGGGCCAAGGCTGGATCGCAACATCGTGAGGCGATCCGTGATCCTAGTTCTGCCCGCCCGTGTCCGCGTTTCGATCCGCCCTGGTCCTGGGCGACCTCCGCAGGGCATCAGGCTCTAGTCGCCCGAGCCAGGGTTGTTGGAGAAATGCGCCTCGAGCTTACCCGAGACGCCATCCCACTCCTTGGCGTCCGACGGCGCGTCCTTCTTCTGGGTGATGTTCGGCCAGCTCTTGGCGTAGTCGGCGTTCAGCTTCAACCACGTCTCGAGGTTCGACTCGGTATCAGGCTTGATCGCTTCAGCCGGGCACTCGGGCTCGCAGACGCCGCAATCGATGCACTCGTCCGGATGGATGACGAGCATGTTCTCGCCCTCGTAGAAGCAGTCCACCGGACACACCTCGACGCAGTCCATGTACTTGCACTTGATGCAGTTGTCAGTGACGACGTAGGTCATCGGCTGTCTTCGTCCTAAAAATTCTGTTCAGCCCGGGCGGAGCCTGGAAGGCCCGCACGCCCAGGCGGCGCTTCGATGGTGCGCCGCAAAACCTCGCGTCGAACCAAGTCTTTCGGAAGCCAAGGGCTCTAGACCCTGCCTTCCAGGCTGACAAGCGCACGGGTGTCCCAGGGGCCTGCGACCCGATCCGCGACGCATGGCTGTGGCGCCAGCTCATCACTCGGGTGGCTCGATCGACGTCTGTACGCCAGCCAAGTCCTCGTAAAGAGCCCGCGCCTCCGGGGCAGGTCCCCGCCGCTCACCGAGGGCGAGTACGCGCACGGCCAGGGTCGCGTGGGGAGCGGCCACAGTCACCACGTCGCCGATCACGATGCCCTTGGCCGGGTTCTCGGCTCGGGTTCCGTTCACCCGCACGAAGCCGTCTTCGGACAGGCGCGCAGCCAGGGAGCGGGTCCGCGCGAACCGCGCGAACCACAGCCATTTGTCGAGCCGCTGCCGACCCTCCCGCATCCGCGGGCGTCAGCGCTTCCCGCCGTCGCCGGCTTCGAGTTGCGCCTTGAGCGCCGCCAGCTTGGCGAAGGGCGAATCCGGATCCGGAGCCCGTTCGCGCCGCGGCGGACGCTGGTCGGGCCGCGGCGCCGCGTGGCGTTGCTCGGCGCTGCGCTGGTCGTCCCGGCGCTCGGGCCGGCCGCCCTCGAAGCGATCACGGCGAGGGCCGCGGTCGCGTCCGGTGCGGGGACCGCCCTCGTTGCCAGGGCGCTCGCCGCCTTCGGCCCGCCGGTGTTCGGGACGCCCGCCCTCCGGGCGGCCCGGACCCTGATGCTGACCCGGCTGCCCCGGCTGAGCGCCATCGCGTCCACGCCCCGCGCCCCGTGGGCGGTTCTGCGGCCGAGGATTGGCCGGCCGCTGATGGCGTTGCAGGCGCCACACCTCGATCAGCACCGGCTCCGCCGGGGTCTCACCCTCCACAGCCGCGGATTCGTTCCCGGCGGTCTCGGATACGGTCTCGTTCGCTTCCACCACCTCGTGAGTCTCGGTGGTCGGACGGGTCTCGGATTCGGGTGCCTCGGCGGCCTGCGCGGCTTCGGCTGGGATCGCTTCCACCTCGGATTGCGGTGCGTCAACCGCTTCCGGCAAGGCGTCGGCAGCAGCCTCGACGGGCTCAGCCTCCGCCATGGCTTCGGGAGCGGCTTCGGCTTCCGTTCCGGTCTCTGGAGCGGCGTCAGACTCAGCGTTTTCGGAGAGCGAAGTCTCCGCGACGGAGGCCTCCGCGGTCGCAGCCTGCGCGGAGGCGTCGGCCTCGTCTCCGGTCGACTCGCCGAGGGAGCCGGGATCGGTTTCGCCGGTCTCGCTTGCCGGTGCAGTTTCAGATGGTGGGGTCACAACGACCGGCGCAGTCGCGGCCGCTGGTACCAGCGGTACCGTGATCGCGGGTCCGGGGCGGGCCTCCAGCGAGTAACCCAGAGACTTCAGGATCGAGGCGAAATCCTCGCCCGAACAGCCGACCAGCGAGGTCATTCCGACCGTGGCCACGAAGGCATCACCGTCGGCCGTACCCTCCGGCGCCGCGCCCGGTGTGGTACCGGGGCGATAGGCGATCGCCGGCCGAATCAGGTCGGCCAGACGCTCGAGGATGTCGACCCGCACCGCCCGCTCACCGCTGACACGGAAGCCGGCCGCCCGGTAGAGGCCCTTGGCGATCTCGCGATCAACCTTGATCGAGGTCCGGCCCGAGCCCGCGAGATGCGCGATCTCGTCCAGGCCGCGCTGGTCGAGGCCACCGTTGCGGAGGGCCCACAGCTGTGCCGCAAGGGTCCGCGGCGCCGGCTTCAGCAGGGCCGGCAGGAAGATGTGGTAGGCGCCGAATCGCACGCCGTGCCGGCGGAGCGCCCCGCGCCCCTCCTGGTCCAGGCTGCGCATCTCCTGGGCGACCTTGGAGCGTTCCAACACGCCCAGAGCCTCGACCACCTGATAGCCGATACCCTTGGCGAGGCCGGTGAGGTCGCCGGCGGTCTCGAGTTCCATCAGCGGGCCGAGCAGGCGCACGATCATGGCCTTGAGCCAGGCATCGAGGCGCGCCTCGACCTTCTCGCGATGCGCGCCGGTCAGGCTGTCGTCGGCCAGCAGCCGAATCTGCGGCGCGAACAGCTTCTCGCCGGGGGTCAGCTTCGCCACCGGGGCACCGGTCCAGCGAATCATCCCGTCATGCGCGAGCACGAGGGTGGAATCGGCTGTCGCCGCGAAGCGGTCGGCCCGGGCCTCGATCTCCCCGGAGAGCGCCTTCTCGGCGGCACTCCTCAGAGTTTTGGCCTCGTGCCCCTCTGCGCTGGCATCCGGAACGAATAAAAATCCATGCAGGTGACCGACATGCTGACCCTCGACGGTGACGTCACCGTCGGCGGAAATTTGGGCTTCGAGCATCGTGTTCTCTCTCAGGCGCCGCATCAGGACGCTTGTGCGCCGGTCGACGAAGCGGCTCGCGAGGCGTTCGTGCAGGGCGTCTGACAGCCTGTCCTCTACCCGACGTGTCTCGCCCTGCCAATGTTCAGGGTCGCGCAGCCAATCGGGGCGGTTGGCCACGAACGTCCAGGTGCGTCCCTGGGCGATCCGCCGGGACAGCGTATCGATGTCGCCGTCGGTGCGATCGATCATCGCCATCTGCTCGGCGAACCACGTGTCGGGGATGCGTCCGGCCATGCCCTTCATGAGAAAACGGTAGAGCTGGGCCACGAGGTCGGCATGCACCTGCGGGTGGACCTTGCGGTAATCCGGAACGCCGCAGACGTCCCAGAGCCGCCGCACGGTGGAAGCGCTCCGCGCCATTTCGTGGATATCGTCCTCGCGCATCAGGATCTCGAGGGCCTGCTGGTCCTGGCCCATCGGCGCCCGGGTCAGACCTGACTCGCGCGGATGCTCGTCGAGGCTCGCCTGGAGCGCCTCCAGGGTGCCGAAGCTGAGGTCAGGGTTGCGCCATTGCAGGATGCGCAGCGGGTCGAAATCGTGATTCTCCAACCGCTCGACCATCTCGGGCTCAAAGGGCGGGCAGCGCCCCGTGGAGCCGAAGGTCCCGTCCGAGAGATGGCGTCCTGCGCGGCCGGCGATCTGGCCCATCTCGGCGGGCGTCAGCTTGCGAAACCGGGTGCCGTCGTATTTCCAGTTCGCCGCGAAGGCGACGTGGTCGACATCGAGGTTGAGCCCCATCCCGACCGCGTCGGTGGCCACGAGGTAGTCGACGTCCCCGGCCTGGTACATCTCGACCTGGGCATTGCGGGTCCTGGGCGACAACGCCCCAAGCACCACCGCGGCACCCCCGCGCTGGCGTCGGATCAGCTCTGCGATGGCGTAGACCTCCTCGGCCGAGAAGGCGACGATCGCGGTGCGCCGGGGCAGGCGCGACAGCCGCTTCTCCCCCGCGAAGGTGAGCTTCGATAGCCGCGGCCGAGTCGTGGTGTGGACGTTCGGAATCAGTGCCTGGACCAGCGGCAGCATGGTCGAGGAGCCGATCAGCAGCGTCTCCTCACGGCCGCGCACGTAGAGCAGGCGGTCGGTGAAGACGTGGCCGCGATCCATGTCGGCTGCGAGCTGGATCTCGTCGATGGCGACGTAGGCCACGTCGAGGTCGCGCGGCATCGCCTCGATCGTGCAGATCCAGTAGCGCGGCCGGTCTGGCTTGATCTTCTCTTCTCCGGTCACGAGGGCGACCTTCTCGGGGCCGACCTTGGCGACCACGCGCAGGTACACCTCCCGGGCGAGCAGCCGCAGGGGCAACCCGATCATGCCGGTCGGGTGCGCAAGCATCCGCTCGATCGCGAGATGCGTCTTGCCGGTGTTGGTCGGTCCGAGGACCGCCGTCACGCCGCGGGCACGGGCGTCGCGCGGCAGGGACCGGCGGGGGAGGGGGCGGAGCGGCGCGTCGATGGTCGGCGGTTCCTTCGGACGGGAAGGCCGGCGCGGCGCCGTCATGGCGCGGGCTGGAGGTCTCGTACGGCCGGTCGCGTCAGGGACGATAGGGCCGCCTCGGTCCTCCCCCATATGGGATATCACCTGGGTCGCTGCCAACCTGCGGCATAATCAGCGGATCGACCACGATCTGCATGGCCGGCGATCCAGGCTGGGGCGCGACGTCCGCGCAGAGGGTGTCGGGAACGGAGACCAATGGGCCATGCCGCGGCGGCCGGTGCTCGATCACCTGCGCCGACGAGAAGGCATCGCCGCCGCAGCCAGGATTGCCTGATCCTGCGGTCAGCGGCTGGGCCGCTGACGGCGCGGCGAAGGCGAGGGCCGCGACGGTCAGGGTGACTTGAAAGCGGTGTAGGGCCATGGGCCGATCATCGCGGGAACATCAAAACAATTCGTGTGCGGCGGCCAGCCGGTTAGCAGGCCGCACAATCCCACCCATCCTGGAACGCCCTAGAAACGCCAGACCACAATCCTCAGCCGCGTTTCGAAGGCTGCAACTGATTCAATCGGGGACGGGAACTCACGGATTGCAGGCCGGACACGCCAGGTCGCCCAGCCGAAGCGCGGGCAGGTTCGAGACGCCCGGCAAGGAACAGCCAAGCCGTCAAAGCCAAAGGGGCTAACCGGCAATGCACCAGCCACTACGATCAAATGATCAGGTCCGAGCAGGCTGATTTTATCGATAAAGATTTTCACATTTATAATTATAGTCCCGAGATATGCAGGTATTAAGTGTGATATGAGTTCTAAATAGCGCCATCTGAGCTGTGACTTTACGATGAAAGTTCATCCTATTCGGCTTCGCGCGCCGATGTCGATAAACAGGGCGCTATTCGAAATGGGAACGATCCGTGCGCAAATCGTGAATGCCGCGGCTGACATTTCCGCGCCTTGATCGAACCGCGGAAAAGAATGGCACACCCTTCCGACATGCATAGATTATCGATCGAATAGATGCCGCCGAGCGGCCAATGGTGAGCATAGGGCTCATTATACAAATACGACAGGATTTTATCCACCATTTGTTCGAATGAAGGCCTGCCAGAGCCACCGGAGCGCGGAAGCGCTGCCGGAATTATACGCGCTTCCGCTTTCGACGGGCGTGCTCTATTAATGAAACGCTATATTTCTCGCTCTGTGGCGAGTGTGCTGGGTTCATAGGTGGATCGAGCTTTGAATTCTAAGATCTAAGATGTCGAGGCCGGCGGGAATGGGTACTGCAGGAAAAACTGTTTCGGTCGTTATAGCCACCTATAACGGCTCGGCGTTTATCCGCGAGCAGCTTGAAAGCGTCATCAATCAAACCATCAAGCCGATTGAGATTATCGTCGCCGATGACGGGTCGAGCGACGAAACGCTAGACATCGTCAGGTCGATTGCGGCTCGTTCGGCGGTGGCCATCAAAATCAAGGTCAACGACATCAATCTCGGATTTCGCGACAATTTTCTGATGGCGGCGTTGTCGGCCAAAGGGGACTTCGTAGCCTTCTGTGACCAGGATGATATTTGGGATCTGGAGAAACTTGCTTGCGCAGCGCACCATTTTGACAACAAGAATATTTCGTTGATCGTTCACGCCGCTTCAAGTCTCGATCAAGCAACTGGTAAGCTGGTAAAATTTACTCAGGGCATCGAGCGCACGGGAGTGAAGCCGCCGCTGAGCTACGATCCCTGGCTGACATTCTTCGGCTTCTCCATCGTGTTTCGTCGGGAATTGTTGAGCCTAGCCAATATCGAAGGCCGATTCCGCGACTTCATAGTCCCCAAAGAAAAGATTGCACACGACAGATGGATCGTTTTTCTCGGCCAAGTCGTGGGCGAGACTGCCGAGTTCGATAAGCCGCTCGTGACGTACCGCCAACATTCGACAAATCTATTTGGCGATGGCCGACGCAGTCAAAAAACGAGAGGCTACGACCCAATCAAAGAATTCGACGATTATATCTCTGCGACCGCCGATATGGTCGAAGTGATCCGCAATCTCCCAACTGAGACCGAGGTCACCTTTCCGCTTTTCGACCGCGGGAAAGCGATCGATTTTTTCCAACGGGCACTTCATCAGCTCGAGCAGCGCAAGCGGGTTTACATCTCGCGCAACAGGCGCCGGGGTTTGTTGGCCGTGGTCGGTAACATCCGATCGGGGGTTTACCGGTCCGTCCACCGCGATGACATTCGATGGCGCTCGATCGCACGCGATCTCAAGTACTGCGCGATACGGTCGTAGGCGGCGCTGCCGGACCCGCGGGTTACGGCAGCACCGCGGGCAATCCTAAATAGCCGAACACCGCGCGCAGGACCCGATGTTCGAGCGCATCGCCGGCCTGCTCGCCCCGCTCCCCGGCGGCATCCACCATGCCCCGCACAAGCGCGAACAGGTCGCCCGCGGCAATCTCGGCGGCGACAGGCGGTCCGGGTTCGAGGCGTGCCAGCAGGGTCAGGAACGCGTCCGAGATCGCCCGGTGGACCGCGTCAAGGCTGTCGGCCGGCTGGAGCCGGTTCTCTTCGCGGTCGAGCAGCAACGCGAGACGTGGCCGGGACATCTGATGGGCGATGGCCGCCTGCACAATGCGTTGCAGTCCGAGTTCCGGCGTCGCCGCCTCGGCCGCGGCGTGCACCGCGGCGATCAGCAGGCCGGTCTCCCGCGCGACCAGGGCCGCAGTCAGCGCATCCTTGCCGGGGAAGTACTGGTAGACCGACCCGACCGAGACGCCGGCCCGCTCGGCCACGGCATTGGTCGTGTAGCCGGCCAGCCCGCGCTCCTCCAGAACGCGAGCCGCGCCTTCGAGGATCGTCCGCACCGTCTCGGCCGACCGCGATTGTTCCGGGTTTTTCCGGGGCTTAAGCGCCGGCCCGCGCGCCGTCCGGGCGGTCATGAACGCGAGTTCGCCGCTGAGCCGCCCGGGGGCATCATCGCCGCGTCCCAACCGACCCGCGGAATGAAAGAACGCATGTCCCACCAGACCTTCAACCCCAAACTCACCGTCTTCATGCTGGTGAAGACCTCGCCCGAATGGCTCGCGATGTCGATCGACGATCGCTTCGCCCGGTTGCGCGAGGTGTTCGAGCCGATCCTGCGCCGCCACGCGGATTCCGTGACGATGCGCTTCTACGACGCCGAATTCTACACGGCTCGCGTCACCGACCTCTGGGTCTGGGAGGCCAGCGACCACCACGCCTACGAATGCGTGGTCGAAGACCTGCGCGAGACGGCATTCTGGGACCGGTGGTTCACGATCGTCGAGATCATCCCGGCGGTGGAGAACGCCTATGCGACCCATTACGACCGGGCGCCCCTGGCCGCGTGAGCGGGCAGCTTCAGTCGGCACCTTCGACAAGCACGACCTCGCCGATACCGGCGGGCAGGCGTTTCGCCTTGGCCGCCTGGTATTCCGGCGAGAAATAATAGGCCCGCGCGGCGTCGTAGGAATCGAATTCCAGCACGACGTTGCGCGGCCGGGCCTCGCCCTCCAGCGCCTCGCTACGTCCGCCCCGCACCAGGGGCCTGGCGCCGTGAAGCCGCATCGCCGCGGAGGCCATCTCGGCATACGCCGCGTAGGTCTCCGGATCGGTGACCGTCATCCGGACGATGATGTAGCCCTTCGCCATGGTTCTGCATCCTCTCTGCCGCGGGCGCACGGGGTGCCCGGAAAGAGGCCGCCGGTCAAAGGTGGATCGCGGTGTTTGGCGCTATTGCCCGGGCAAACTCGCCTGCGCGACGCTCGCCCCGGCCGTCCCGGCGGCAGCGCCCTGGGTCCAGCGCGTCGCCTCGATGATGTTGGTACCGATGGTGGTGAGCACCGAGATGCGCAGCGGGACGAGCGCCCGCGTGCCTTCGACCGGGGCGAGCCAGACCGACATCTCGCGGTTGTCCTCCATGAACTTCACCCCGGGTCGATCCGGCCTGTGGCCGGCCACCGCCTGGTAGCGGGCCGTGCAAACCAGAACCGGGCCGGCATAACCGGGTTTCTGCACCGCGCGGGTCTCGGCGTAGCTCAGCACCACGTTGAATCGTGTCGCACCGTCGAACACCGGCAGGCTACGGTTGCAATTGGCTGGATCGAGCAACTCGCCCCGGCCCTGTGCTGGCATCAGCAGAGCGCTCACCGGATCCATGATGCCGCGCTTGTGGTCGGCCGTGATCGGCACCCGGTCCTGCATGTCGACGAGGGGGGGCGTGATCTCGGCCTGCACGACGTTGCCGTGCGCCAGCGCCATGCGCACCGCGATCCCGGAACTCGCCGTGTGCGTGGCGATCGAGAACGCGCCGGGCTGCGGCGCCACCGAGAAGGTGCCTGACGCCCGGGCCGAGCCCCTGCCGCCGGTGATCGCCCCGACCAGCCCGGTCAGCGTCGCGGAGACGTCCATCAGGTAATGGTCGCGCTCGAAGCTGCCGGCGAGCCGGGCGGTGCCGATCGGCAGGCCCGCGAGGTTGATGCTGTAATCGACCGTCACCGTGGCGGGGGCGGCTGCGGCGTTCCGCTTCGCGCGCCGGGCGGCTTCGGCCGGGGCACCGAGCGTCGCGACGGCGAGCACGGTCCCGAGAAGGCGCATCGTCAGCGGCTTGATCGTCCGACGGACAGGCGTGGCGCTCATGATCCGGATCGCATCCCAGGGGAACTTGGGCCAAGGGTGCCGCGCGGGACGATCCCGTACGACAGGCTCTCGACGCTCGGTGCAGGCGAGGCGCTGGCCTTCTTCGAGCAGATGCCTGTTATATCCCGGCCTCGTGGTTAACAGACCGTTGGGCGGCCGCCCCGGACATGTCCAGGCGGTACGGAGCTTGACGCAACGGGTGCAGGTCGCCTATAGGCTCGCGCCTTCAACGGGACTCCGCTGGACCTGGAATACGTATCGGGCGCCGCCCGCTGCGACGATGATCGCGCCGCTTGCGATCGGGTCTTCTCAGGCGGAACGAGACGGGAATTTTAGTCATCATGGCGCGCCGCTGCGAACTCACCGGCAAGGCCGTTCAGGTCGGCCACCTCGTGAGCCACTCGAACCACAAGACCAAGTGCCGGTTCCTGCCGAACCTGTGCAATGTCACGCTCCAGTCGGACGCGCTCGGCAAGCGGGTGCGCCTGCGCATCACCGCGCACGCTCTGCGCTCGGTGGAGCACCGCGGAGGCCTCGACGCCTTCCTGGTTAAGGCCGGCGAGGGCGACCTGTCGCAGACCGCCCGCCTGCTGAAGCGCGAGATCCACAAGAAGCTCGCCGAGACCACGGCCGTCGCGGCCTGATTTCGGGCGCGCTGCGCCTTTCACCGATCGGACGACATAAACCGCCGCGGCAGGCCATGCCGCGGCGGTTTATGCTTGCCTGCGCGGGGGCGTCATCGCCTATCCGGGTGCACGCGCAATTCGTGTCAGCCATTGGCGGATCTCCGTCTGCTGCGTGGGCGTAAGGTCGTTCAGCATCTCGGCCTCCAGCGCGTAGACGTGCCGCTTGGCGGCTTCGAGCATCGCCTCACCGGCCGCGGTCAGCGTCAGGGTCTGGATGCGGCCGTGGACCCGGTGCCGCTCCCGTACGACGAGGCCGGCCTTCAGCAGATTCGCAACGATGACGCTCATGGTCTGCGGCGTCACGAGTGCGAGGCGGGCGAGATCCGCGCTGCTATGGCTTGGATAAGCAGCCAAGATCGTCAGGACTGAAAACTGCGGCAGCGTCAGGCAGATGCCGCTCAACCGCTGCTCGACACGCTGCCTGTGTGCGTGGGCCGCCTGCCGCAAGAGGTAGCCGAGATGCCCATCAAGGCCGCGCTTGCCTTCGCCTGCCCGCGGCAGCTCACCCATGACCCAGCCTCTTGGCGCTTATCAGAGTTCTGATATGTTGTTCGTGCTCTGATTTTAGCGCGAATGGTGGGAGGGCGCACGATGTCCGATGTCGAACCGTCTGACGACGCGGGCTTTTCGTACGACCTGTTCAGGACCGGGTTACCGGCGGCTCACGCCGCGCTTCTCGCCCTCGGCAAGGCCGTCGATGAGGCGGGTCTCGACAAGCGCCTCAGCGAGATCGTGAAGATCCGCGTCTCGCAGATTAATGGATGCGCGTTCTGCGTCGGCTTCCATCTCGACACGGCCCGCCGGCTCGGCCTTGCCGAGCACACCCTCGATCTGGTTGCGGTCTGGCGCGACAGTCCGGTCTTCTCTCCGCGTGAGCGCGCCGCCCTGGCCTGGGCCGAGCATCTCACACGCATGGCCGATGGGGCGGCACCCATGGCCGAACAATCGCCGTTGTTCAGCCGGGACGAGATGCTGCTCCTGACCGTCGCGATCGCCAACATCAACGCCTGGAACCGCATCGCGGGGGGCCTGCATTTTGCGCCGCTCGCCCGTTCGATGAGCTGAGGGCCATGCCGATTCGCCTCGCTCCCGAACAGCTGACGCATTTTGCGGCCACACCTCTGTCCGGACCCGACGACCTCGTCGCGCGCTGACGACGCCAGACCCAAGACTCTATCGCCACGGCCTCGTCGCCGGCGCGCTCCGCGCCAACATCGCTGTTACCGATCGAACCTACCGGACCCCGTGGCGCCGGTCGGAAGCCGAAAGTCCGTTACCCCGTCCCGGAATCCAAACACGGCCAGACGAGATGGCTGTGGAGTCGGGGCCTTACCCCGACGCCCTCCCGTCAGCGCCGTCCGCCGGCCGCACGCAGGGCGCGGCCTACCGGGGCCGGCGATCCGTTCTCCTCGAACAGCTCGGCGAGCTTCTCGGTCATGGCGCCGCCCAGCTCCTCGGCGTCGATGATCGTCACGGCCCGACGATAGTAGCGGGTCACGTCGTGGCCGATACCGATGGCCAGAAGCTCCACCGGCGAACGGGTCTCGATCTCCTCGATCATCCAGCGCAGGTGCCGCTCCAGGTAGTTGCCGGCATTGACCGACAGGGTCGAGTCGTCGACCGGCGCGCCGTCCGAAATCACCATCAGGATCTTGCGCTGCTCGGGGCGGCCGAGCAGGCGCTTATGCGCCCAGTCCAGGGCCTCGCCGTCGATGTTCTCCTTCAGGAGACCCTCGCGCATCATCAGCCCGAGATTCTTGCGGGCCCGACGCCACGGCGCGTCCGCGGACTTGTAGACGATGTGGCGCAGGTCGTTCAGGCGGCCGGCGTTCGGCGGCTTGCCGGCGGCGAGCCAGGCCTCGCGGCTTTGGCCACCCTTCCAGGCCCGGGTCGTGAAGCCCAGGATCTCGACCTTGACGCCGCAGCGCTCCAGCGTCCGCGCCAGGATGTCGGCGCAGGTTGCAGCCACGGTGATCGGACGCCCGCGCATCGACCCCGAATTGTCGAGGAGGAGCGTGACCACGGTGTCGCGGAAGTTGGTGTCCTTCTCCTGCTTGAAGGAGAGCGGCTGGTAGGGATCGATGACGACGCGGACGAGCCGCGCCGGATCCAGCTGGCCCTCCTCGAGGTCGAAGTCCCAGGCCCGGTTCTGCTGCGCCAGGAGGCGGCGTTGCAGCCGGTTGGCGAGGCGGCCGACGACGCCCTGCAGGTGCGAGAGCTGCTTGTCGAGGTAGCTGCGCAGACGCGACAGCTCCTCGGCGTCGCACAGCTCCTCGGCGTGAATGATCTCGTCGAAGCGGGGGTTGAACACGCGGTATTCCGGCCCGCGGGCCTCGTTACCCTGGCGCTGGGGCGGCTTCGATGCCTCCGAGGCTTCCTCGGATTCCGCATCCTCGGCCTCGTCGGGTAATTCGCCGGACGGCGCGTCGGCGGATTCCTGAGCGCCCTCCTCGATCTCGTCGGAGGCTTCCTCCGAGGTCTCGATCTCGGCACGCTCGCCCTGGCTCTTCTCCTCGGAATCGCCCTCGCTCGGGTTCTGCTCGTCGTCCTGGGCGTCGTTCTCGTCGTCGTTCTCGTCATCCTCGGAGTCGAACGGCGTCTCGTCCGACATGTCGAGGGAGGTCAGCAGGTCACGCACCGAACGGGCGAACTTGCGCTGGTCCTCGATCGACCCGATCAGGCCATCGAGGTTGGGGCCGGCCTTGGCCTCGATATGCGAACGCCACAGCTCGACGATCTTGGCGGCCGCCTCGGGGGGCTGCTGCCCGGTGAGGCGCTCGCGCACCATCAGGGCGACGGCGTCCTCCATCGGCGCGTCGGCCCTGTCCGTGATGGTCTCGTACTTGCCGCCGCGATGGTAGCGGTCCTCCAGCATCGCGGTGAGGTTGCTGGCGACACCGGTCATCCGCCGTGACCCGATCGCCTCGACGCGGGCCTGCTCGACCGCGTCGTAGACCGCGCGGGCGGCGGCGTTCTCGGGAGCGAGCCTGCGGTGCACGGCGATGTCGTGGCAGCCGAGCCGCAGCGCCATGGCGTCGGCATTGCCGCGTAGCACCGCCACGTCCTGCGCCGAGAGCTTGCGGGGTGGCTCTGGCAGGCGGGCCTTGTCACCGGTGAGCGCCGGCCGGTCGGTGGCGTAGGTGACCTCGACTTCCGACCGGCGGGCGATGGCGCGCAGGCACCCGGCCACCGAGCGCTTCAGGGGCTCGGCCACGGATTCGCGGCGCTCGCCGGGCTTGCGGTTGGAGATGGACATGCGGGGCTACCGGTCGGCCTCGAATTCGAAGGGGCGATTCACGATGGCGTCCCCGTTGTAGGGACACTCCGCGGGCAGTGTTTCGAGCGAGCGCTTCATCGTGCGCGCGGCCCGGAGCTGACCAAGCCGATAGCGATCAGCGACAGCCTCGACGATGCGCGACTCAAGGCCCGAGTTCCTGTGCAACTGCGTGTTGATCCGCATCCGCTGCTCGGCGATCGTGCGCGACCAACTCAAGCTGCGCTTTTCGGGTCCATGGCCCCATCTGGGCACGTGGGCCAACGATACCTCGATCGCGCTCTCGAGCTTATCGGATTGTCCCAAGCCAACCTCACGCAACGCCTCGGCGACGTCGTCGAGGTCGAGTGCGTCCACTTGGCCGGAACGGAGCAGTGCGACCCGCCCCTCAAACCAGATGAAGACATCGTCCGCATGGCACGCCCGACCCTTGGCATGCGAAGCCGCCGAAGCGTCTTCGCCTGTCCATGCCGGATGCGCCATCGTGTCCCCCATGCGGTTCAGCTCAAGGCGACGTTCAACGCGCTCTCGGGCAGCTCCTTGCCGAAGGCCCGCTGGTAGAACTCGGCCACGAGGGTCCGCTCCAGCTCGTCGCACTTGTTCAGGAAGGTCACCCGGAACGCGAAGCCCACATCCTTGAAGATGTCGGCGTTCTCGGCCCAGGTGATCACCGTGCGCGGGCTCATGACGGTCGAGAGGTCGCCGTTCATGAAGGCGTTGCGGGTCAGGTCCGCCACGCGCACCATCCGGTTAACGATGTCCCGGCCCTGGTCGCTGCGGTAGTGCAGCGCCTTCGAGAGCACGATGTCGACCTCGCGGTCGTGCGGCAGGTAGTTCAGCGTGGTCACGATGGACCAGCGATCCATTTGGCCCTGATTGATCTGCTGGGTGCCGTGATAGAGGCCCGAGGTGTCGCCGAGCCCGACCGTGTTGGCCGTGGCGAACAGCCGGAAGGCCGGGTGCGGGCGGATCACGCGCTTCTGGTCCAGCAGCGTCAGCCGGCCCGACAACTCCAGCACGCGCTGGATCACGAACATCACGTCCGGGCGGCCGGCATCGTACTCGTCGAACACCAGGGCGACGTTGTTCTGGAGCGCCCAGGGCAGGATGCCATCCTGGAAGGCGGTGACCTGCTTGCCGTCCTTGAGCACGATCGCGTCCTTGCCGACGAGGTCGATGCGCGAGACGTGGCTGTCGAGGTTGATCCGGATGCAGGGCCAGTTCAGCCGGGCCGCGACCTGCTCGATATGGGTCGACTTGCCGGTGCCGTGGTAGCCCGTGACCATCACGCGGCGGTTGCGCGCGAAGCCGGCCAGGATAGCCAGCGTCGTCTCCCGGTCGAAGATGTAGTCCGGATCGAGATCGGGGACATGCTCCTCGGGCTCGGCATAGGCCGGGACCTTGAGGTCGAGGTCGATGCCGAAAACCTCGCGGACGGAGACGGTGCGATCGGGCAGCGCGGCGGGCGTGTCGTCAGAGAGCATTCGGAACCTCGTGAGGCGCGGCGGCTCCGGCCCGAAGGAAGGGAGCATCCGCGCGGAAGAACGTCGAGCCGGGCATCCGCCGCGGGGCGGACTCAATCCTTAAACGGCGGCGCGGTGCGGCGCCACCAACCGGCATGAGCCCCATATAGGGTCCCGCCCGGCAATTTGCCTTATCCTAGAGCGATCACCGTCGAAGGGGATGCCTGTGCGGCCTCACGGCGCTCAGGATTGCATCGTTCGTGCCGCTGTCAGCAGAGTCCGGCGGCGCGCAAGACGTCATGGGCGCGGATGATGTCGCGCAGACGCTCCTCGAACGAGCGGTCGCCGCCATTGGCGTCAGGGTGGAAGCGCTTCACTAGCGCCTTGTACTGCGCCTTGATGGCCGGCCCGTCCGCCCCCTCCTCGAGGCCCATGACGTCGAGGGCGCGGCGTACCGTGGCGGTGCGGCGGGGTTTCTCCGGCTCCGGCTGGCTGTTGCGCCGACGTCCGTCGCCGACGCCCGCGCCGCGCAGGATGCCGAGCGGATCGACGTAGGCCCAGTCCCGGGTCGGCTCCTCGGCCGGCTTGCCCTGACCCGCGGGGTTCACGCCCATCGCCCAGGTCGGGCGGTGCCCGATGATCGCGTCCTTCTGGTAGGCTTGGACGGCGGCATCGTTCATGCCGTCGAAGTAGTTATAGCTCGCGTTGTAGGCGCGGACGTGATCGATGCAGAACCGCCAGTACTGGCCTTCCGCCTTCCGGCCCTTCGGGGCGCGGTGCGGGCCCGGCCGGGTGCAGCCCGGGCTCTCGCACAGGGCATCGGCCGCGGGCTTCGGCTCGTCGCAAGACGGTTTCCTGATCCGGATGCTGTCGAACAGGCGCGAGTTGAGATCCATGACGGGCCGATTATGAGGGGGCAAACCGGAGACACAAGGGCACCGGGCCTGATGACGCATGCGCGGGATCGGGCTTGACGGATGCCGGCGACGTGAGGTGAGGGCAGGATGACTGACGGGACTGGTGAGGACGGCACCCTTCGGGGCTGGATGGAGGCGAAGCTGCGCGCGGAACTCGCGCCGGCGCACCTCGATGTAATCGACGAATCGCACCTGCATGCGGGCCATTCCGGCGCGCGGCCCGGGGGCGAGACCCATTACCGGCTCGACATCGTCGCATCGGCGTTCGAGGGCAAGAGCCGTGTGGAGCGGCACCGCTTGGTCAACGCGCTCATGGACGACGCCTTTAAGCGTGGGCTGCACGCCTTGGCCTTGCGCGTCCGGACCCCGGCCGAGGCCGGCTGAAGCCCGGTGTCGCCGGCCCGGCGCGGTCGATAAGGCGGTACGAGGGATATGGCGACCTTGGTTCCGGTGCGCATCCGAGAGATCACCGGTTTCCCACGTGCGCGGGTGCGCTGGCACACAGGCCGCTGCCATATGCCAGCCTCGTACCGGAGTTCATCATGTCCCTGCGGGTGAACGCACGGATCGCCATCGCGGACGACGAGATCGAGCTGTCCTTCATGCGTGCCTCCGGGGCGGGCGGACAGAACGTCAACAAGGTCGAGACCGCGGTCCAGTTGCGCTGGTCGGTCCTGGCCTCCCCCTCGGTCGACGAGCGGGTCAAGGCGAACCTGTACAAGCTCGCCGGCCGGCGCCTGACCAAGGATGGCGTTTTGATCCTGTCCGGGCAGCGGCACAGGACCCAGGAGCGCAATCGGGCCGACGTGCTGCAACGGCTGGTCGATCTCGTGACCGAGGCGGCTAAGCCGCCGCCGCCCATCCGTCGCGCAACGAAGCCAACCAAGGGCTCGAAGGAGCGGCGCATCGGCGCCAAGAAGAGCCGTGCCGTGGTCAAGCAGGGGCGCGGCAGCTATCGGGATTCCGACGGCTGAGCCGGCCCGCTGCCGGTCAGGCTGAGCGGCTGGGGCGGCTTCACGTCCTTGACGTGCCGCGCTCGCTCACGCCGAGCGAGCCGCGACCTCCGCGGCGAGCGATCTAGTGGATCGCGTCGATCACCTCCGCCTTCGGGCTCGCGTCGGGGGCGGGCGACGAGCCGGCGACCAGGGTGCTTCCCGGCTTGGCGATGGTGAGCGCGATCGCGATCAGCGCCAGGATGGCCGCGAGGCCGGCGGGGAACAGGAAGGCGGATTCGCCGTAGCGGAGATCGAGCAGGCCGCCCAGCACGGCGCCGGTGCTGAGACCGGCCCAGAGCGGCGCTTGGATCCAGAACGACGGGGCCACCGTGCCGAGGAGCAGGTTGGCGCAGCCCGTCCCGAACCGCACCACCGCGCCGGTCACGTAGGTCAGTGCCAGCGAGCGGCCGCCTTCATCCTGAAGCGTCGCGTTCTGCAGGCCCAGAGCCAGCACGATCGGGTAGGCGTGCAGCGGATAAGCGAAGGTGCCCCAGGGCATCAGCAGTCCGCCCGCGAGCAGCAAAGCCTGGAGCGTCAGCAGGACGGCCAGCCGCCAGCGCCCGACCCAGGCGGCGATCAGCGTGCCCAGGAAGGCGCCGAAGCAGAACAGGCTGATCGTGCTGGCGACGCGGGTGACGTTCTCCCAGTCGCCGTTGGAAACCGCCACGCCGAATCGGGTCGTGTTGCCCGACATGAACGACATGAACAGCTGCGAGAATTCCAGGAAGCCGATGGAATCGGCGCAACCCGCCAGCAACGCCAGCGCGATGGCGAAGGAGATGCGCGTCCGGGGATCCGCTGGGAAGGACCGGTCCGCTGGCAGGTCGGGCTTGCGCTCCGGTGCGCGCCCATCGTCCCTGCCGCCGAAATCCGCCATGCCAATCCCCGATCCCATCGCCGCAGGTCATGCGGCCGACAGACAATGGACGAACAGCCAAGCAGTTTCATGCCGGGGGAATCATCGGCGTGTGCGGTGCAGCACGACGACTCGGCCCTGAACCGGCCGGCCGCCTTCGCGCCGCACATCGGCTTCGTGCAGCCGTAAGACCTCCAGGCCCGCACCGGAGGCCGCCGCGGCGACGTGGGCGTCGGCGTGTGCGTAGCGCCCGTCCGCGCCCAGGACGCCGCCGTCGCCGTCATGAGACTGCACCGTGAAGGCGGCCAGGCCCCCGGGCCGAAGGACGCGGGCGACCTGCTTCAACACAGGCGCGAGATCCGCCACGTAGATCAGCACGTCCGCCGCCAGGCAGAGGTCGGCGGATTCCGACGGCTCGGCCCCCAGGAAGGCGGCCAGGTCGCCCTCGGCCACGCGGTCGTAGAGCGGCTGGCCGTTCTGCATCTTGGTCCGCGCCAGCGCCAGCATACCGGGCGAGAGATCGACTCCGGTGAGGTGCCCGACCCGGTCGCGGATCGCCGCGCCCATCAGGCCTGTGCCGCAGCCGAGGTCGAGCGCAACATCGAACCGCTCCGGCTCCGGCGGCAGGGCGTCGTGGACCAGTTGGGGGCCGATATAGCCCAGCCCGCCCACCAGGTGGCGCTCGAAACGCGGGGCGTAGCCGTCGAACAGGGCCCGGACATAGGCCGGCGACAGGGCCGGCAGGCCGCCGCCTTCCCCCAGGCGGACGAGGTGCGCCCGCACGCCGAGGGTATCGTCGGGGTCGATGTCGAGGGCACAGGCATAGGCCCGGGTCGCGGCCGCCCGCAGGGCCGGGTCGTCGCCCCGGACGGCCAGCCCCTCCCGGGCGCGGCCCAGCACCAGCCAGGCCGGCGCGTAGCGGGGTGCGATCTCCAGCGCCTGCTCGGCGAGGTCGGCCGCCCCGGCATGGTCGCCATCCGCCAGGCAGGCCTCGGCGTAGCGATAGCGGCGGTCGGCGAGGAGGTCACCGGAACTGTGTTGCGTGGCCATGCGTCTGCCGGGTCGGAGGCGCCTATATACCGGGGCCACCGGCGGACTCCACCGGCAGCAGCGGGCCCGATGCCGACACGCGCGAGCGATCTCCTCACCCTGACCCGCGAGGGCCTCTACTGTCCGCTCGGCGGCTTCCACGTCGATCCGACCTGGCCGGTCGAGCGCGCGCTGATCACCCACGGCCATGCCGACCATGCCCGGGCCGGCCACGGACACGTGCTGGCGACGCCCGAGACCTTGCGGATCATGGCGGTGCGCTACGGCGAGGATTTCTGCCGCCAGCGCCAGGAGGCCCGGCTCGGCGAGGCCCTGCGCGTCGGCGACGTCACGGTGCGCTACGCCCCCGCCGGCCACGTGCTCGGCTCGGCGCAGATCGCCATCGAACGGGACGGCGTCCGCGTCGTGGTTTCGGGCGACTACAAGCGGGCGCCGGACCCGACCTGCCTGCCGTTCGAGGTGGTGCCCTGCGACGTGTTCATCACCGAGGCGACCTTCGGCCTGCCGGTCTTCACGCATCCCGATACGCGGGACGAGGTCCGCAAGCTGATGGCTTCCGTGGCCCTATTCCCGGAGCGCGCCCACATCGTCGGCGCCTACGCGCTCGGCAAGGCGCAGCGGGTGATGGCACTGCTGCGCGAGGAGGGCTGGGACCGGCCGATCCACCTGCATGGCGCGATGGAGAAGCTGACCGAGCTGTACAAGCGCGAGGGCATCCCCCTGGGCGAGACCCCGAAGGTCGTGGCCGCCGACCGCAAGGATCTGCACGGGGCCATCGTGATCTGTCCGCCCAGCGCGATGCAGGACCTGTGGTCGCGCAAGTTTCCCGACCCGGTGACCTGCTTCGCGTCCGGCTGGATGCGGGTTCGCGCCCGCGCGCGCCAGAAGGGCGTCGAGCTGCCGCTGGTCATCTCCGACCATTCCGACTGGCCGGACCTGTGCCGCACGATCCGGGACACCGGCGCCGGGGAGGTCTGGGTCACTCACGGGCAGGAGGATGCGCTGGTCCATTGGTGCGGGACGCAAGGGATCAAGGCCAAGCCGCTGCACATGCTGGGCTACGGGGACGACGGTGAGGCGGAGCCGGTCCCCGCAGGCGTCGCCGAGCCGGAGGTGGCCGCGTGAACGACTTCGCCCACCTCCTCGACCGCCTCGCCTACGAGCCGCGCCGCAACGCCAAGCTGCGCCTGCTCCAGGACTTCTTCGCCCGCACGCCCGACCCCGAGCGCGGCTACGCGCTCGGGGCCATGACCGGCACGCTGAATTTCCGCGAGGCCAAGCCGGCGCTGATCCGCGGCCTGGTGGAGGCGCGCATCGACCCGGTCCTGTTCCGGCTGTCGCACAACTACGTCGGCGATCTGGCCGAGACTACGGCGCTGATCTGGCCGGGGCCGGTGGCGCCGCATGAGCCCGGACTCGGACACAACAACCCACCGCCCCACGTTCCGACCCTCGCCGAGGTGGTTGAGACCCTGGCGACCATCCCGAAGAAAGACCTGCCCCGCCACCTCGCCGAGTGGCTCGACGCCCTCGACGAGACCGGGCGCTGGGCTCTCCTGAAGCTCGTCACCGGAAATCTGCGGGTCGGCGTCTCGGCCCGGCTCGCCAAGACCGCGGTGGGCGCATTGGGTGGCCATGAGGCGGATGCGGTTGAGGAGGTCTGGCATGGCCTCACGCCGCCGTTCGAGAGCCTGTTCGCCTGGGTCGAGGGCCGGGCCGAGCGCCCCGAGACCTTGAACCCGGCCCCGTTCCGGCCGCCGATGCTGTCGCATCCGATCGAGGAGGAGAGCGATTTCGAGAAGCTCGAGCCGGAAGCGTTCTCGGCCGAGTGGAAGTGGGACGGCATCCGCGTCCAACTCGTTGGCGGGCGCGACCAGGCGGGCGTGCAGGTCGCGAAGGTCTATTCCCGCACCGGCGAGGACATCACCGGTGCGTTCCCCGACCTCGCCGAGGCGATCGGCTTCACGGGGACGGTCGACGGCGAGCTGCTGATCCTGCGCGAGCGCCGGGTCCAGAGCTTCAACGTCCTGCAGCAGCGCCTGAACCGCAAGGCCGTCACGGCCAAGCTCCTGGAGGAGTTCCCCGCCCATGTCCGGGCCTACGACCTCCTGACGCTGGACGGCGAGGATCTGCGGGCCGAGCCGTTCGCGACCCGGCGGGAGAAGCTGGAGGCCCTGGTCACACGCCTCGACCACGCGCGGATCGACATCTCGCCCCTGGTGCCGTTCGCGGATTGGGAGGCCCTCGCCGCCGCCCGGGCCGATCCGGCCTCGGTGGGGGCCGGCGAGGACGCGGACGCGATCGAGGGCGTGATGCTCAAGCGCCTCAACAGCCCCTACCTGCCGGGCCGTCCCAAGGGCCCTTGGTGGAAGTGGAAGCGGGAGCCCCATGTCGTCGATGCCGTGATGATGTACGCGCAGCGCGGCCACGGGAAGCGCTCGTCGTTCTACTCGGACTACACGTTCGGGGTCTGGCGGGAGGCCCCCGAGGGGGGGGACGAGCTGGTGCCGGTGGGCAAGGCCTATCACGGCTTCACCGACGCGGAGCTCGCCAAGCTCGACCGCTACGTCCGCAACAACACCACCAAGCGGTTCGGTCCGGTCCGCGAGGTCACCCATGGGCCTGAGGCCGGGCTCGTTTTGGAAATCGCCTTCGAGGGCGTCCAGCGCTCGACCCGGCACAAGTCCGGCGTGGCGATGCGCTTCCCCCGGGTCAGCCGGATCCGTTGGGACAAGCCCGCCGCCGAGGCCGACCGGATCGACGTGCTGGAGCGGATCCTGGCCCGCGGCGAGCGCGAGATCGCGCCCGGGGCAGCGTTGATGGAGTCGGGGACATGAAGCAGGGGACAATCGGTCCGGTCGAGCCGCTGGCCTCCGGCGCGGTGGAGCGCCATGCGAGCGGCCGCCTGACCATCGCGACCCCGGGGCAGGGGTTCACGGATTTTACCGGCGCGGTCGCGGAGTTCGTGCGCGGCAGCGGGATCCGGGACGGGCTCGTCACGGTCTTCTGCCGGCACACCTCCGCTTCTCTCACCATTCAGGAGAATGCCGACCCGGACGTGCAGACCGACCTGATGACGGCCCTCGACGGCTTCGCGCCGCGCGGCGTCCCCTACGTCCACGGTTCCGAGGGACCGGACGACATGCCGGCCCATATCCGCACGCTGGTCACCGATTCGGCCTTGAGCATCCCGCTGGTCGAGGGCCGTCTGGCCCTGGGCACCTGGCAGGGGATCTACCTGATCGAGCACCGTGACCGGCCGCATCGGCGGGAGATCGTCGTGAGCGTGATCGGCGCGTGAATCGGGGCGCTTGGCCCGGTGCAGGCAGCAACATTCGCTGACACACGGCGGCTTAACCATGCCGCGGGCAAGAACGCCCTGGGATCCGCTTCCGCGCCGGTCTCGCGAAGGGGGACCCCGATGGGCTTGTTCGACGCGCTCTCGAATTCGGTGTCCGGCGCCTCGGCGCAGTCCCTGGCGCTCAACAACATCTCCGGGAACATCGCCAACACCCAGACTGCGGGATACAAGACCACTGAGACGAGTTTCGCCGACATGCTGGCCCAGACCACCGCCAAGGCGCAGTCGAGCGGCGGCGTCGCGACCAGTACGCGCGACACCCTGGGGCTCCAGGGCACGATCCAGTCCACCGGGGTCACGACCAACCTCGCCATCTCGGGCAACGGCTATTTCGTGGTCCGGTCGAACACCGGCACGCCGCAGAGTCCGAGCTTCACCGGCGAGACCGGCTATACCCGCCGCGGCGATTTCGACCCGGATGCGAACGGCTATCTCGTCAACGGCGCGGGCTATTACCTGTTCGCCGGCCCGGCGGCGACCGCGCCCGTGCAGGTTCCAACCGGGACCGACACCCTGGCGAGCCTCACGGTCTCGCCCGCGGGCACCCTCACCGGTACGGGCGCGGACGGCGGCACGGTGCCGCTCGGGTCGCTGACGCTGGCGCAGTTCGGGGGCCAGGACACTCTGACCTCGCTCGACGGCGGCACCTACGTGGCCAACGGCCAGTCCGGCGCGCCAAGCTTCGGGTTCGCGGGCGCGACCATCGCGGCCGGGTCGGTGGAGCAGTCGAATGCCGGCATCTCGGACCAGTTCTCCAAGATGATCGAGACCCAGCAGGCCTACACGGCCAACACGAAGGTCATGAGCGCCGCCGACCAGATGCTGCAGGACGCCATCGCGATGGATGTGTGAGGCCCGAGGGCGCGCCTTACAGGAACTTCAGCGGGTCGGTCTCGGGCGGGGGCGGGGCCACGTCGTTGCGGTTCCACCAGCCGCCGCCGAGCGCCACGAACAACGCCGCGCTGTCGCCGTACTGGGTGGCGCGGGCGGCCGCCGAGGTGACCAGCGCCGAGAGGTAGCCCTGCTGGGCGATCAGCACCTGGGTCGAGGTGACGGCGCCGGCCGTGTATTGCTTGCGGATCAGCCCGAGGCTCTGGTTGGTCGCGCTCACCGCGGCATCGGCGGCGGCCACCGCCTTGGCGTCGGCCTGGAGCGCCCGCAGGGCGTCGGCGACGTTCTGGAACGCGGTGATCACCGTCGCCTTGTACTGCGCCTGTGCCTGGGTCAGCGTCTCCTCGGCTGCCCGCTGGCGCCGGAACAGGGTGCCGGCGTCGAAGATCGGCGCCGTCGCCTGGCCGATGATCGTGAAGAACGCCGCCCCGGGATTGGCGACCTGGGCGAGCCGCACGGCGCTGGAACCGCCCGTGGCGGTCAGGCTGAATTGCGGCAGGCGGTTGGCCACGGCGACGCCGACGCTGGCACTCGCCTGCTGCACCAGGGCCTCGGCCGCCTTCACGTCGGGGCGCTGCTGCACGAGGCGTGAGGGCAGGCTGACCGGGAGCCTTGTCGGGAGCCGCAGGGCCGAGAGCTGGAAGGTCTCCGCGATCTCGTTGGAGGGCAGGCGCCCGGCCAGCGCCGTGAGGAGGTTGCGCTGCTGCGCCAGCTGCTTCTCCAGCGGCGGCAGCAATTGCTGCGACAGGGCCAGGGCGGCCTGCTGCTGGACCACGTCGGCTCCGGCGATCTGGCCCAGCGAGAGCTGCTTGTTGAACAGCTGCAGCACCTCGGTCTGTGCCTGGATAACCTTGCGGGTGGCGTCGATCTGCGCCCGCAGCGCCGCCTCCTGGATGGCGGCGGCGACGACGTTGCCGGTGAGGCTGAGATAGGCCGCCTCCAGCTGGAAGCGCTGGTTCTCGGTGGTCGCCTCAAGCGATTCGATCTGCCGGCGGTTCCCGCCGAACACGTCGGGATTGTACGAGACCACGGCCTGCGGCGTGTACAGGTTGTAGAGGTACCGAGACTCGTTGTTGAGCGGCGATTGCAGGTCGAGGCCCGGTGCCAGGACGCCTTGGGCCTGCGGGGTCGCGGACAGGCTTGGATAGAGCGTGCCCTTCTGGGCCAGCACGTTCTGCTGCGCGATCCGCAGCGACGCCTGCGCGGCCTCTAGATTCGGGTTGTTCGCCAACGCCTGCTCGACCAGCTGGTTCAGCGCCTTGGAGTGGAACAGCGTCCACCACTGCCCGGGGATGTCGGCGCCGGAGACGAAGCTCTGGTCCGCCGATCCGCCCTGCCGGGTGCGGATGTTGTCGGCAGCCGAGGGATTCTGGAGCGGCTCCTTGGTGTAGCGGCCCACCGGGGGCGCCTCGGGCGGCACGAAGTTCGGGCCGACCGCACAAGCCGACAGGGACAAAGCCGATAGGGACACGGCCGCCGCCAGCATGATGGCCGCACGACCGCACCGATTCGGCGCCAACGCCACCATCATGCCCCCGAAACCCCTCCCTCGGTAGAGCGTCCCGGCGGACGACCAAGTCAATCCGACGGTGCCGCGATCCTGTGCGCCGGAGCCGCGCTGTGGCGCCCGGGCCACGTGACGATGCCCGGCACGCGTCGCTCTCGCCCGGCTCATGCCGCCACCCGGTGCCCGGTCACGGCCCGCCCGTTCGGATTCGGGTGCCGCCGCGAGAACAGCGAGATCAGCACCGGCACCACCACCAGGATCAGGTTGGGCGCCAGGATGATGCCGCCGACCACCACCAGGGCCAGGGGCTTCTGCACCTGCGAGCCGATACCCGTGGAGATCGCCGCCGGCAGCAGGCCGACGCAGGCGGCCACGCAGGTCATCATCACCGGGCGCATCCGCACGATCGCAGCGTTCCACACCGCGTCCTTGCGCTGCCAGCCCTCGTCGAGCAGCTGGTTGTAGTAGGCCAGGAGGATCACGCCCTCCATGGTCGAGATGCCGAACAGCGCGATGAAGCCGATCGCCGCCGAGATCGAGAACGGCGTGCCGGTCAGTGCCAGCGCAAAGATGCCGCCGATCATCGCCATCGGGATCACCGACAGGGTCAGCAGCATGTCCGCCACGGACGAGAAGTTGATGAACAATAGCAGCGCGATCAGCACCAGGGTGACCGGCACGACCAGGCTGAGGCGGGTCGCGGCGTCCTTCAGGTTGGTGAACTGCCCGACCCACTCCATCCGGTAGCCCGGCGGCAGGTCCACCGCCTCGGCGACCTTGCGCTGCGCCTCGATCACCGCGCTGCCGAGGTCGCGCCCGCGCACCGAGAACTTCACCGGGATGTAGCGCTCCTGGTCCTCGCGGTAGATGAACGAGGCGCCCGAGACGAGGTCGACATCGGCGATCTCGGAGAGCGGCACCTGGATCACGCCGCCGTTGGGATTCTGGGCGCCCACCGCGATGTTGCGGATCCCGGCCAGCGACGAGCGGTATTCCTTGGCCAGCCGCACCCGCATGGAGAAGTGCCGGTCGGAGCCGTACTCGTAGAGGTCGCCCGCGGTCTGGCCGCCGATCGCCGCCTGGATCGTGGTGTTCACGTCGCCGATCGACAGGCCGTAGCGGGCGGCCTTGTGGCGGTCGACGTCGATCCGCACGGTCGGCTGGCCGAGCGATTCGAACACCGCCAGGTCGGTGATGCCGGGCACGCTGGCCAGTGCCGCCTTGACCGCGTTGGCGGTCTTGGTGAGCTGGGCGAGGTCGCTGCCGTAGATCTTGACCGAGTTCTCGCCCTTCACACCCGAGGCCGCCTCTTGGACGTTGTCCTCGATATACTGCGAGAAGTTGAACTCGATACCCGGAAACTCAGCTTCGAGCTTTTTGCTCAGGTCGTGGATCAAGGCGTCCTTGTCGAGGCCCTTGCGCCACTGTTCGATCGGCTTGAGCGGCGCCAGGATCTCGACGTTGAAGAACCCGGTTGCGTCGGTGCCGTCGTTGGGCCGGCCCTGGTGCGAGATCACCGTGACGACCTCCGGGACGTCCTGGAAGATCTTGCGCAGGCGCTGGACGTAGTCGTTGCCGGCCTCCAGCGAGATCGAGGACGGCATGGTGCCCCGCACGTAGAGGTTGCCCTCTTCGAGGCGGGGCAGGAATTCCAGGCCGAGGTTCCGGGCCGCCAGCCCCGAGGCCAGCAGCACCACCAGCATCACCGAGAGCGCCAGCACCCGGTTCTTGAGGCCGAAGGCCAGGATGCGCTCGTGCCCGGCGCGCAGGACCCGCACGATCAGGGTGTCGCGCTCCTCAAGCTTCTTCGGCAGGATCAGCGCCGAGAGCGCCGGCGAGACCGTGAACGTCGCCAGCAGGCCGCCGACCAGGGCGTAGGCGTAGGTCTTGGCCATCGGCCCGAAGATGTGGCCCTCGACCCCGCTCATCGTGAACAGCGGCAGGAAGCCGACGATGATGATGATCGCCGAGAAGAAGATCGCCCGGTTCACCTCGACGCCAGCGATCGCGATGATGCCGAGCCGGCCTTCGAGCCCCCCTGGCGCCTTCTGACCCTCGGAATGCTCGGGCTCGGCGAGGTGCCGGAACACGTTCTCGACCATGATCACCGTCGCGTCGACGATCAGGCCGAAATCGATCGCGCCGAGCGACAGGAGGTTGGCCGAATCGCCCCGCACCACCAGGATCAGGATCGCGAAGCCCAGGGCGAACGGGATCGTGGCCGCCACGATGATCGCGCTGGTCAGCGACCCGAGGAACAACCACTGCACGATGAACACCAGCACCACCCCGAAGACGAGGTTGTGCATCACCGTATGGGTCGTGGTGTGGATCAGCCCCGACCGGTCGTAGATCCGCTCGATCTTCACGTCGGGCGGCAGGATCGTCGAGGAGTTGATCTTGTCGATCTCCGCCTCGACCCGCTGCAGCGTCGGCAGGCTCTGGCCGCCGCGGCTCATCAGCACGATGCCCTCGACCACGTCGGACTGGTCGTCGTGGCCGACGATGCCGAGCCGCGGCGCGTTCGACACGCGCACCTCCGCCACGTCCCGCACCAGCACCGGCGTGCCGTTGACGAGGCTGATCATCGTGTCCCGGATGTCGTCCATGTCGCGGATCAGGCCGATGCCGCGCACCACCGCGGATTGCTGGCCGACATTCAGCGTCTGGCCGCCGACGTTGATCGAGGCGTTGTTCAGCGCCGTGGTCAGCTGGACCAGGGTCAGGCCCTGGGCCTGGAGGCGGTTCAGGTCGACCGCGACCTCGTATTCCTTGGCCTTGCCGCCGAACGCGGTCACGTCGGTGACGCCCGGGATCGCCTTGAACCGCCGCTGCAGCACCCAGTCCTGCAGGGTCTTCATGTCCATGGGCGAGTAGCCCGCCGGGCCGACCAGCTTGTAGCGCATGATCTCGCCCACCGGGCTCGTCGGCGAGATCTGCGGCGTGGCGCCGTTGGGCAGGGGCGGGGCCTGCGACAGGCGATTGAGCACCCGCTGCAGCGCCTGTTCGTACGTGTACTCGTAGTTGAACTGGACCTTCACGTCGGACAGGCCGAACAGCGAGATCGTCCGCACCACCTGGGCGTTGGGGATGCCGGCGAGCGCCACCTCCAGGGGAATGGTGATGTAGCGCTCGATCTCGTCGGCGGATTGGCCCGGGTTCTGGGTGATCACGTCGACCAGCGGCGGCACCGGGTCGGGATAGGCCTCGATGTTGAGCTGCGTATAGGCGCCGTAGCCGATGCCGAGCATCACCACGAACAGCAGCACGACCAGCACGCGCTGGCGCAGCGAGAAGACGATCAGGCTGTTCATCGCCCGGGTTCCCGCTCAGGACGCCTTGTCGCCAGAGGCCGCCCGGTCGATGAACAGGGCCCCCCGGGTCACGATCTGATCGCCCGCATGCAGGCCGTCGACGACCTGCGCGTTGTCGCCGTTGATCACGCCGAGCTTGATGTCGCGCGCCTCCACGGCGCCGTCCTGGCGGGCCACCCACACATGGGTACGGTCGCCCTCGTACACGATCGCGGCGACCGGCACGCTCGGGCTCGGCTCACCCTTGCCGGTGATGATCGTGTAGGTGGCGAACATCTCCGGGCGCAGCACCCGGTCGGGATTGTCGACCTCGCTGCGGACCGCGAGCCGCCGCGTGGCCGGGTCCAGGCTCGCGGCCATGTAGTTGACCCGCGCCTTGAACACCCGCGCCCCGAAGCCCGCCACCTTCGCCTCGACCTCCTGGCCGATGCGGATCTTCGGGATCTCGCTCTCGCGCACGTTGGCGACGAGCCACACCGTGGACAGGTCGCCGATCACGAAGACCGGGTCGCTGGAGGCGGAGAGGAACTGCCCGGTGCCGACCTTGCGCTGGACGATCGTGCCGGCGATCGGCGCCCGGATCTGGGTCTCGGGGCTGAGCCGGCCGTTCTTCTCGTAGGCGACGATCTCGGCGTCGGACTTGCCCAAAAGCCGCAGCCGGTTCCGCACGGCGTCGAGGGACGCCTCCGCGGTCTTCAGGTCGCTCTGCGCGGCGATGACGTCGTTCTGCGCCGACTGGTAGTCCTTCAGCGCCACCGCGTGGGCCTGGAACAGTTCCTGCTGGCGGGCCGCGATGGTCTGGTCGAGCTTCAGCAGGGCCTGCTGCTTCTGGAGATTGTTCAGGGCGGCCTGATAGTCGTTCTGCGCTTGGACCATGTCGGTGGCCTCCAGCGTCAGCAGCACGTCGCCGGCCTTCACGTCGTCGCCCGCCCGGGCCAGCACCTTGGTCACCCGACCCGCGTAGGGCGAGACCACCGGCACGTTGTCATCGTCGTTGAGCGCGATGCGCCCCTCCGCGGAGCCCTCCGGGCGGAACATCTGAGTCGCCACAGGCAGGATCTCGAACGCGGCGCGCTGTTCCTTGCTCGGCCGGAACACCCGCTCCACCGTCCCGGCCTTCTCGGCCTCGATCCCCGCATCCGGGTTGCCCGATCCGAACAGCCCGGCGACGACGCCCGAGACGGCCTCGCGGGCGCGGTCCGAGACGGCCAGCGCCAGGCCGCCCGCGACCGCGATCAGCACGAGGACGATCAGGGGCCAGGGCGTGCGGCGCCGGCGCGCGGATGCGGCGCGGGCCTCATCCTGGTCCAGAGGATTGCGGGCGTCCATAAGGTTGGTCTTCTGGGTCCGGGCGAGGGACCGGGATGGCAGATGAGGACAGGCTTCAGCCCAGACCCCGGCCGTTTCATGGTGATCGGAGTCGCTTGTCGAGGCGTGCCATCCGGGCTGAGGTCCCGGACGGCACCACGTGCCTAGAGCAAAGCTTGGCTGATCCGCAATCGATCGGGGGGCCAGGTCGCGAAACCGTGTGGCTCCGTCTTCCTTCGCCGGGATTTGTTACAATATGACAACGCTCCCGGGCCAGAAGCCCGATCCGTCCCGCAGATCCGATCGAAGAATCCGCCATGACCGACATGAGTTCTGCTTCCGCCCCATCCGGTTCGACCGCCGGCAAGATCCCGGTCACCGTGCTCACCGGCTATCTCGGCGCTGGCAAGACCACGCTGCTCAACCGGATCCTTACGGAAAACCATGGCAAGCGTTACGCCGTGATCGTCAATGAGTTCGGCGAGATCGGTATCGACAACGACCTCGTCGTCGGCGCGGACGAGGAAGTGTTCGAGATGAACAACGGATGCGTCTGCTGCACCGTGCGCGGCGACCTGATCCGGATCATGGACGGCCTGGTCAAGCGGCGGGGCAAGTTCGACGCAATCATCGTCGAGACCACCGGGCTGGCCGACCCGGCCCCGGTCGCCCAGACCTTCTTCGTCGACCAGGATGTCGGCGACGCCGCCCGCCTCGACGCCGTGGTGACGGTGGCGGACGCCAAGTGGCTGTCCGACCGCCTCAAGGACGCCCCGGAGGCGAAGAACCAGATCGCTTTCGCGGACGTGATCCTGCTCAACAAGAGCGACCTCGTCTCGCCGGAAGATCTGGACCGGGTCGAAGCCGAGATCCGCGGCATCAACCCGCTGGCCAAGCTCCACCGCACGCAGAACTGCGCCGTGCCCCTGGAGGCCGTGCTGGAGCGCAACGCGTTCGACCTCGACCGAATCCTCGAGGTGGAGCCGGATTTCCTTGAGTCGGGCCACCATCACCATCACGATTCCGAGATCCAGTCGGTCTCGGCCAAGATCGACGGCGAGGTCGATCCGGAGAAGTTCATGCCCTGGATCTCGAACCTGACCCAGGTTCAGGGACCGGACATCCTGCGCTGCAAGGGCATCGTGGCCTTCCCCAACGAGCCGAAGCGCTTCGTCTTCCAGGGCGTGCACATGATCCTCGACGGCGACGTCCAGGGGGATTGGCGCCCGGACGAGAAGCGGGTCTCCCGGGTGGTGTTCATCGGCCGCAACCTCGATCCGGTGGCGATCCGCCAGGAATTCGAAGCCTGCCGGGCCTGATCGAATGCCGCCCGGCTGGACCCGGGCGGCATTCGCCGGCGTGTCGCGGTTCCGCGCCGTCGGCGGCCGCGGGGTGACGGCGCAGCCCTCACAAGCACTTGTATAGCGAAAGATTGTCGGAGCGAATGTCCTCGATATAGCGTATCGATACGGATCGATATCGACGCGGGGGGATTTCGCCATGGTACGTCTACTTCTGACCGCCGCCATACTTGCTGGCAGCACCGGATTGCTCGTCACGCCGGCGGCGGCCCTGTCCGCCAAGGATTGCTCGACCAAGTATCAGGCCGCCAAGCAGGCCGGGACGCTCAACGGCCAGAAGTGGAACGACTTCCGCAAGGCGGAATGCGGGGCCGAGGCGTCGAACACGACGGCCAACACGGTGCCGAATCCCGTGGCACCCGGTGCGACGAAGTCCGCGGCCCCGGCTCCCGCGCCGCAAGCCCCGGCCGCGAGATCGACGGCGGCCCCGGCCGGGACGGCCGCCTATCCGTCCGCCGTCGATCCGAAATATGCGAGCGAATCCGCCGGGAAGGCGCGGATGCATACCTGCCTCGACAGCTACAACGCGGCCAAGGCCGCCGGGACGCTGGGCGACGCGAAATGGATCCAGAAGGGCGGCGGCTTCTACTCGGTCTGCAACAAGCGGCTGAAGGGCTGACGCCACCCGCCGAGAGGAACGGGTCCGCTCGGAGGCGCAGCCGATTCTCAACCATTGGATGTCATGGCTACCGGATGTGCGGGCCCGCGTAACCGGCCCGCGGAGTCCGCGTATCCATGGCTCAGACCGCAGCGCCCGCAATCCCGGTCCCGTCGGGATTGCCCGCCGGGATCCCGCTCCTCGGGGTCATCCGGGGGCTGGCCATGGCGCTGTTTGCCGCCTTCATCTTCTTCGCCTGCTTCGCGTTCTCGGAAACCTCGCCCTACGACGCGGTGGCGATCCCCACGATCCTGCTGTGGCTCTGCCTCGGCGTGCGCCTGCACCGTGGGGCGGTGCCGCTGCTCGCGCTGCTGCTGCTCTACCTGGTGGCGATCGTCACGGCGCTGTTCCCGTACCTGAACGAGGAGTTCCCGGTCACCTGGACGATCCAGCTGATCTACCTCGTGATCACCTGCGTGTTCTTCGCGATGTTCTTCTCGGAGGACACGCACGCCCGCATGGAGCTGGCGCTGAAGGCCTACACGGTGAGCTGCGTGTTCTCCGCGGCGCTCGGCATCGTCGGCTACCTGCAATGGCTCGGCATCGAGGACCTGTTCTACAAGTACGACCGGGCCTCCGGCACCTTCCAGGACCCGAACGTGTTCGGCTCGTTCCTGACGCTTGGTGCCCTGTACCTGATGCACGGCCTGCTCACCGGCAGCGCCCGGCGCCCGCTGGTAGCGCTGGCCGGGCTGCTGATCATTTTGGCCGGCATCTTCCTGTCGTTCTCGCGCGGCTCCTGGGGCGGCAGCGTCGTCGCCGTGCTGCTGATGGTCGGCTCGGTCTACGCCGGCAGCGGCTCCGTCCGGCTGCGCCGCCGCATCGTGCTCCTGACGCTCGCCACATTGGTGCTCGCCACGATCGCCGTGATCGGCCTCCTGTCGGTCGAGCACGTGCACAAGATGTTCGAGACCCGGGCGGCCCTGACCCAGGATTACGACCAGGGCGAGACCGGCCGTTTCGGCAACCAGGTCCGTGGGTTGGCGATGCTGCTGGAGCGCCCGTTCGGGATGGGGCCGATGCACTGGCGGTTGGTCTTCGGTCTCGAGCCCCACAACTCCTATATCGGCTCGTTCGCCAACGGCGGCTGGCTCGGCGGGGTGGTGTTCATCGGCCTAGTCCTGGCAACCAGCTTCGTGGGCTTCCGCCTGCTGGTGCGGCCATCGCCCGTCCGGGCGCATGCCCAGATCGTCTGGCCGGCCCTGCTGATGTTCTTCCTCCAGGCGTTCCAGATCGACATCGAGAAGTGGCGCCACGTCTACATGATGCTCGGGATGGTCTGGGCGCTGGAGGCGGCCCGGCTGCGCGCGCCCTGGATCGGCGGATCCGGCCGCCCGTGAGGGCGACGTGATCGTGCGCGACCCCAGACCAGCTTGAAACGCGTCCGCAGTCGCGGCAACGCTCCCGCTCGGCCCGAACAGGCGCTGAGGAATGCCCGACGGCGATTTGGCCCCGGAGACGGTCGGTGAGAGTACATCCGGATGATGAGGCGGCGCGGCTCGCGGCCCTGGACGCCCTCGGCATCGTCGGCACCCCGCCCGAGCCGCATTTCGACGCCGTCTGCCGGATCGCCTGCCGCCTGTTCGGCGTGCGCAGCGCGTTCGTGGGATTCATCGATGACACGCAGCTCTGGCTGAAGACCCCCTGCATCGACGTGCCGGGATCGATGCCGCGGGAGCTGGGCCTGTGCGAGCACACGATTCGCAGCGACGCCATGCTGGTCGTGCCCGACACGCGGGCCGATCCCCGGTTTCGCGATCTGCCCGGGGTCGCCGCCCCGGGCGGCTTCCGGTTCTACGCGGGCATCCCCCTGAGCCTGTCGCCGGGCGTCAGGATCGGCACCTTCTGCCTGATCGACCCGGCGCCTCGGGACCGGCTCTCCGAGGCCGACGCAGAGGCGTTCCGCGACCTCGCCGAGATCGTGATCGCCCATCTGCGGCTCTCGGAGGCCGATGGCCGGCGCAGACAGGAGATGGCGCAGGCGGTGATCCGCGAGGCCCTGATCCGGGAGCAGCATCGCGAGATCAACGCCCGCTCCGAGGCGCAGGCGGCGGCGAACCACCAGCTGACCATGGCCGAGCAACTCGCCAGCGTGGGCAACTGGCGGGTGGACCTCGCCGACGGGCAGCCGGTCTGGTCGGAGAGCCTGTACGCCATCGCCGGCCGCGATCCGCGGAAGCCGGCGCCGCCGCTCTCCGCCTTCTCACAGATCTACCACCCCGACGACCGCGAGCGGCTGGAGGGCATCGTCGCGGATGCCATCGCCCGGGGCGCGAGCTTCGACTTCGAGGCGCGGCTGCTTCGGCCCAACGGCGATGTCCGCGACGTGGTCGTGCGCGGCGTCTGCCGGGGCGATCGGCCGGTGACCGGCCTGATCGGCGTGCTCATCGACGTGACCGAGCGGCGCCGCGCCGAGGACGATGTCCGCCGCAGCGAGCTGCGCTACCGCGGTCTCGCCGAGACCCTGCCGCTGCTGATCTGGACCATGCGGGTCGGCGACGGGCAGGCGACCTACGCCAACGCACAGTTCCACGCCTATTACGGGCCGATCGGGCTGGAGCGCGTGGATCGCCTCGCCCGCAACCACCCGGAGGACGCCGCCGGCATGGAGGCGGCCTGGCAGCAGGCGATCGAGACCGGGATCGGCTACGGCGGCCAATGGCGGATCCGGCGGCACGACGGCGCCTACCGGTGGCACAAGATCTCTCTGATCCCGATCTACCTCGATCCCGACGACGGCAAGGTCGTGGAGTGGCTCGGCACCGCGCTCGACGTCGACGACATCGTCACGGCGCGGCTTGCCGTCGAGGAGGCGCGCGGGCTCCTGGGGATCGCCCTCGACGCGGCCGATGCCGGTACCTGGGACTGGGACATGCGCACGGGGTTCGCCACCCTGAGCCCCGAGAGCGCGCGCATGCACGGCCTGCCCGATACCGGCCGGGCGCACACGATGGCCGCGGCCGACTGGACCGCCCTGGTCCACGCCGAGGACGTCGGCGACGTCTGGAACGAGATTCGCCGCGCCGTGGAATCGTCCTCCGCCTACGTCGCCGAGTTCCGGGCGGGCGAGCGCTGGATCTACGCGCGCGGGCGCACGCTCTTCGGTCCCGAGGGCCAGCCGCAGCGCATGGTCGGGCTCCACCTCGACATCTCCGAGCGCAAGGCCGCCGAGGCCGCCCTGCGGGAAGCCACGCGGGACGCGGAGGCCGCGCGGGCCGATGCCGAGCGGGCGAGCGCGGCCAAGAGTGAGTTTTTGGCCGCGATGAGCCACGAGATCCGCACGCCGCTCAACGGCATCCTGGGCTACGCCGACCTGCTCCTCGACGAGAGCGCGATCCGGGACGAGGACCGGCGGCGGCTGGAGCTGATCCACAGCTCCGGGGCGGCCCTCCTCACCGTGGTCAACGACATCCTCGACTTCTCGAAGATCGAGGCCGGCGAACTGACCCTCGACCCGGTCGGCTTCCCGCTGGCCGCGCTCGTGGACAGCACGGTCTCGATCGTGCGCGGCAGCGCGCTCCGGAGCGGGTTGCGGATCGAGGCCGAGATCGACCCGGCGCTTCCGAGCGTCGTGGTCGGCGATCCCGGCCGCCTGCGGCAGGTGCTGCTCAACCTGCTCAACAACGCCGTGAAATTCACCCCCGAGGGCTCGGTGATCGTGACCGTGCGCCGGGAGGGCGAGGGCATCGCGCCCGAGGGCGGCCCCGGCGACGTGGTCCGGTTCGCCGTCACCGATACCGGCATCGGCATCGCGCCATCGCAGCAGGAGCGCTTGTTCAAGCGGTTCAGCCAGGTCGACGGCTCGATCAGCCGCCGCTTCGGCGGCACCGGACTCGGTCTGGCGATCTCCCGGCATCTCGTCACCCTGATGGGCGGCGAGATCGGCATGGACAGCCGGGAGGGGGTGGGTTCGACCTTCTGGTTCCGCCTGGTCCTGCCGCGCAGCAGCGAGGCCGTGGACGCGCTTCGCCTTGGGACGGCGCCGTCGCCGCCGCGTCCGGCCGGCGGATCCCGGCCGCCGCCGGATGGGCCGTCGCTGCGCCTGCTCCTAGTCGAGGATGTACCGCTTAACCAGGAGCTCGCCTGCGCCGTCCTCGAATCGCAAGGCTATACCGTCGAGGTCGCCGGGGATGGCGGCGAGGCGATCACGGCCGTCGGCCTGTCGGTGGCCGAGGGGCGCCCGTACGACCTCGTCCTGATGGACGTGCAGATGCCTGGCGTCGACGGACTCACCGCCACGCGGCGGATCCGTGCCCTGGCGCCGCCGGCCTGCGACGTCCCGATCGTGGCGATGACAGCCAACGTCCTGCCGGAGCAGGTCGCGGAGCTGCGCGAGGCCGGGATGGACGACCATGTCGGCAAGCCGTTCCGCCGGGCGGACCTGTTCGCCACGATCAGCCGCTGGACCGCCCCCGGAGCCCGCCGCCGGGCCCGCCAGGAGACGCCGCGGCGCAAAGTTGCGGTCGATCCCGCGGTGCTCGACGCCGCGGTGCTCGCCGACATGGAGACGAGTTTCGGTACGGATCAGGTGGGCGGGCTGCTGGATCTGCTCTCCAACGAGCTGTCCGAGCGCTTCCGCCCGAGCGAGACCGACCGCCTGCAGATCGCCCACGACGCCCACGCCATGGTGGCGGCGGCCGGGCTCCTCGGCTTCGTCGGGCTGTCGAGCCTGTGCCGGGAGGTCGAGGCCGCCGCCCATGCGGGCGCCGACCTCGTGCCGCTGATCCGGCGCCTGGAGGTGCAACGGGCCACGACCCTCCGGGCGATCCGCCAGCTGCGGGCGGCGTGAACCGGTTCTAGGGCTCCTCAGCCTCCGAAAGCGGATCGCCGGTCCAGGTGGTCGCGAAGGCGGCGAGCTGCCGGGCATCCGCGAAGGTGGCCACGCTCACGTCGCGCTCGGCCGGCACCGCCCCCGGATAGGGGGCGAGCAGGACCCGCACCCGGGCGAGGCGACCGCCCGGGGCGTTCGCGTCGATCCAGGCCTGCGCCTCGGGGGTGAGGCGATCCGGGCCATCGAGGGCGCGGGCGTCGGCGCGCAGCACGACCACGTAGGTGCCGAGGCTCGGATCGGCCTGCTGCACCGCCTTGACGATATCGATCACGGGCTCTCCGCAAAGTCGTTGATCTGCACCTGGGCCTGCGCCGCGGTGAAGTTCGGGATGTCGGCGAAGATCTCCTCGCCGTGGGCCGCTACGGCCTTCTTGAACGCGTCGGCCGATTCGAAGGTCAGCAGCGCCATCACCTGGAACGGGGCCGGGCCGCCGTCGGGGGTGCCGGCACCCCTGACCACCTTCGCTTCGTGGAGGCCCAGCGCCGACCAGCGCTCACGCACCAGCGGCATGTGGTGCCCGAGATAGTAGCCCATGTCGAAGTTCGGGCCGGTCGGATACATCACGCTCACGAGGATCATAGGGCGTCCTTCCTGTTGCGGCCCCCGTGTCGCCGGGGTGCCTGTGGGACTTCAATGCAGCTTTACCCGTGATTCGGTACGGCGGGTGAGCGCCCGGGCCAGGGCGTCGAGCGCCGTCTTGACGCTGCCGTGCAGGGCACGCTCGTGCATCTTGTAGAGCGAGCGGTACATCATCCGGGCGAACAGCCCGGCGATCAGCATGTTCTTGCCCCGGACGAAGCCCATCAGGCTGCCCACCGTCGAGTATTCCCCGAGCGAGACCAGCGAGCCGAAATCCTTGTACTTGAACGGCTTCAGGGGCTTGCCGTCGATCTTGGCCTGGATCTGGCCGATCAGGTGGCTGGCCTGCTGATGGGCCGCCTGCGCCCGGGGCGGCACCGGCGTGTCCGAACCGGCCTCGACCAGGTAGGCGCAGTCGCCCATCGCGAAGATGTCAGGGTCGCGGGTGGTCTGCAGGGTCGGGGCGACCACCAGCTGGTTGGTCCGGGTGGTCTCGAGCCCGCCGATGCCCTGCAGGAACGGCGGCGCCTTCACGCCGGCCGCCCAGACCACAAGCTCCGACGGGATGAAGGTGCCGTCGGCGAGCTGTACGCCGTCCGCGCGCACCTCGGTCACCCGCGCCTTCACGCGAACGTCCACCCCGATCTTGTGGAGGAGCTGCATCACCTCCACCGAAAGGCGCTGCGGCACCGCCGGCAGGATCCGTTCGGCCGCTTCGACCAGGGTGATCCGGATGTCCTTGCCTGGGTCGATCCGGTCGAGGCCGGTGGCGACCACGTGGCGGAAGGTCCGGTGCAACTCGGCGGCGAGTTCGGTGCCGGTGGCCCCGGCCCCGATCACCGTGACATGGAGCTGGCCGGGCCGGACGGGGCCGGCCTGGGTGTGGGCCCGCAGGGACGCGTTGACCAGGCGCTGGTGGAAGCGCACCGCCTGGTCCTGGGTGTCCAGCGCGATGGCGTGCTCGGCGACGCCCGGCGTCCCGAAATCGTTGGTGGTCGAGCCCACCGCCATCACCAGGGTGTCGTAGGGCACCGACCGCTCCGGCGTGACCTCGCGGCCCTCGGGATCGTGGCTCGCGGCGAGCCGGATCGTGCGCGCCTCCCGGTCGAGCCCGGTCATGCTGCCGATCCGGTATCGGAACCCGTGCTTGTGGGCGTGGTGCAGGTAATCGACCGCATGGTGGCCGATATCGAGGCTGCCGGCCGCGACCTCGTGGAGCAGTGGCTTCCAGATATGCGTGCGGGCGCGGTCGACCAGGGTGACGTGCGCACGCTTGCCGCGTCCCAGCTTGTCGCCGAGCTTCGTCACCAACTGGAGCCCGGCGGCCCCGCCGCCGACCACGACGACGCGATGCAGGCCGGACTCGTTCTCGTCGGGTACCATCGACACCCTTTCTCCCCACGGGTCGGGATTGACGCCCCGGCCGGATTAAACGCCTCGGAGGTCCGCTTGCCACATCTGCCGGCCGAGCGCACGCGTGACCAGAGCACGCGCGGGCGTCGCCGGTCAGGCGGCGGGGGCGCCGGGCTGGCGCAGGGGATGCGCCTCGACGACCGCCGGCAGGGCGAGGCAGGCCTCGGCGATCCGGGCGACCGTCGGGTAGGCGGCCGTGTCGATCCCGAAGATGCCGGTCCCGACCCAGAGGCTGACGAGGCACAGGTCGGCATGGCTCACCGCGTCGCCCTGGCAGAAGCGGCCGGTCCCGTCCTCGGTGGCGAGTCGGGTCTCGAGGGTCGTCAGGCCGGTCTCGAACGCGTTGCGCAGGAAGGCCAGCATCCGCTCCCGGGGCAGCCCGTACTCCTCCATCAGGAACGTGCGGACGCGGGGCACGTAAAGCGGGTGGGTGTCGCAGGCCACGACCTGGGCGAGGGAGCGTGCCCGGGCCCGCGCCCGCGGCTCGTCCGGCAGCAGGCGAACGCCGCCCCGCGTCTCCTCCAGGTAATCGAGGATCGCCAGGGACTGGGTCAGCGGCGGCCCGTCGCCGTCGAACAGGGCCGGCACCGCACCTTGCGGGTTGATCCTGCGGAACTCGGGCTTGTGCTGGTCGCCGGCATCGAGGTCGATGAAGGTCTCCTCGTAGGCGAGGCCCTTCAGCTTCAGGGCGATCCGGACCCGGAAGGCGGCGGCGGAGCGCCAGTTGCCGTACATGTGCATGGGATGGGTTCCGGAGCGCGGTGTCCTCGCCGCGCAAGACACGCGAAGACACCGCGATTCGTTGCCAACGGCAAGTCGCGACGACCGGGACGGCTCGACGCCGCGTCGCTACAGCACCGATCGCACGGCGCTAGACCCCCTCGGCGGCAGGGCTTCCGCTACGTACGCGGATCCTGCTGTCCGCCGACCGATGCGAGCAGCGAGGCGGCAGCCTTTCGCTTGCCTTTGCCTTTGCCCTTGACCTTGTGCGGATAAGGCATGCTGTCGCGATAGGGCAGCGTGACGGGAATTTTTGACGTGTCGTCGGCGGCCACGTCGCGCGATCCCACCGGAGCGGGCCGCATCTCGTCGTGCCGTGGCAGTGCCGGACGCACGATGTCATGTCCGGCGACACACCACCTAGCCGCCGCCGCGGCGTGGATCCGGGCGGTGTGCAGGACCGGCACCGCGTTCGGCTTGTTGAAGGCCAGGTCGATCTCCGGCGAGGCGACGACGATTCCATCGACGTTCTGCGCTTCGAAGTCAGCGATGATCTGGTTGTAGGTTTCGAGTTCGAGTGCGGTGCACTCGCCGTTGTAGATCCGATTGCAGACTGAATAGTCTATGTTGACCCACAGTTTTTGGCTGGGGAGCACCACATTCACGCCGTGCGATCCGTCGATCAGAGCCCCGTAGTAGGATTGGCTCATCGTCACCGAGGTCCCGATGAAGCCGACTTTCTTCAGGGACATGCGCCGGATCTCCTCGACCAAGGCGTCCCGCCTGTGCAGCACAGGAACGCCAAGATGAATCGCTTCCCGTTCGAGAACGCAGTGAAGGGTGTCGCTGGTGATCATCAACCCATCGACGCCCTCCAGAAGAAGATAGGTGACCGCCTCCTCGACCTGATGCGCGATTGCGGGCCAGCCGTCTTGTGAAAGGAGATGAACGATCGTATCCGGATCGAGACTCCACGTGGAAAGATTTGCGGCGGAGCGATTGCGAGTCAGATCCAGAACTTCACGATTGACGAGATTGTGATGTCTGAGCGTCGAATGGCGGCTCAATCCACCAAGGATACCCAACTTTCGAGAGACGGAAATCATCTTGCGCTCCACGATTCCGCGTCATGACGATGTGTCCGCCATCCAGGAAATCTTCTGCCTGGATGCGCTGGAACATGTGCGGAGCATCGCCTGTTCTATGCTGAGTTTCGGGCGATGCCAATGATTTGCGAAAGAGCGCCTGGACGCGAAGAGAATCGATGTCCGCACCTGGACGCTGTCCGTACAGGCTCGATGAATCGGATTGCGGAACGGAAGCCTCGATTAGATTCGCGCGCAAACTCCTTTTCGAAGTGTCGTTGCGAAGCCGGGATGGGATCTCGGCTCCTGTGTCGGCGCGCGAAAGACTGTCTATCGTGTCAGCCCGCAACAAGCCGTAACGAACTATAACGCTCCGGCTTGACCACAGTGGTCTTGATGGAAGAAAAGTCAAAGGCTTTGTGGCCCTTATTTCATTTATTTATAATGATACAAAGATAAGTTGCATCGAAGGTGGCATGTCGCTTGTATAGGTGGTGCGGTGGCGAGACAGTTTTGAGTCTATTCCAGCGCATCAGTCTAAGACGTTCGTCATCGAAATCTGCGATCCCGGTGCCTCTCAAGATTCTGTGATTGAAGCTGTGCCCCTCACTTGGCTAGAATAGTTTCGTTCTAATCAGATCATCCCGTGACCTGGCGATCCTTGGTTGAGGTGCTGGGGTGCGCGCGATCCGTTTGCCGCGGGGGCGCCTGTCGAGGCGCACGCGACGAAACAGCCGGGTCGAGCGGCGCGAGCGGGCCTGCCATGCCGGGCGTGGTTTCCGCTCCAGGCGGGCTCGGCTGGAGCGGCAGCCCGAGGGGGGCGACAATTCCGGGCCGGCAGCCCATATCGGATGCCCATCCCGGAGAGCCCTCACGATGGCCGATCAGTCCGACTCACGCCGCTTCATCCCGTTGGGGATCGCGGTGCTCACCGTCTCGGATACCCGCCGGATCGCCGACGATCGCTCGGGCGACACGCTGAGCCAGCGCCTCACGGAGGCCGGGCACCGGCTCGCCGCCCGGGCCATCGTACCGGACGAGATCCCGGCGATCCGCGCGCAGGTGGAGGCTTGGCTGCGCGAGCCGGCGGTCGACGTGGTGATCACCACCGGCGGCACCGGTTTCACCGGGCGCGACGTGACCCCGGAGGCCCTGGAGCCGCTGTTCGAGAAGCGGATGGACGGTTTTTCCGCGGTGTTCCACCGGATCTCGTACGACAAGATCGGCACCTCGACCCTGCAATCCCGGGCCACCGCCGGAGTCGCGCAGGCGACCTACCTGTTCGTGCTGCCGGGCTCGCCCGGGGCCTGCCGGGACGCCTGGGACGGCATCCTGGCGCAGCAGCTCGATTACCGGCACCGCCCCTGCAACTTCGTCGAGATCATGCCGCGGCTCGACGAGCACCTGCGGCGGGGCGCCAGCATCACGGCGTGACCGCGTTGCCTTCCTTGCGGCGCAGGACCGAGTGCCTGCGGCCGTAGAAGAAGTAGACCACGAGCCCGATCCCCATCCAGATCACCAGGCGCAGCCAGGTGTCCAGGGGCAGCCCGGCCATCAGCAGCAGACAGAACAGGATGCCGAGGATCGGCACCACCGGCACGGCGGGGGCCCGGAACGGCCGCTTCATGTGCCGGTCGGTCCGCCGCAGGTAGATCACCGATCCGCAGACCAGGATGAAGGCGGCCAGCGTCCCGATGCTGACCATCTCGCCGAGGATGTTGATCGGCACCAGCGCCGCCACGAGGGCGACCACGGCTCCGATCAACGCCTGGCTGCGATACGGGGTCTGGTAGGTCGGGTGGACGTGGGCGAACAGCTTCGGCAGCAGCCCGTCATTGGCCATGGTGAAGAAGATCCGGCTCTGACCGTAGAGCAGCACCAGGATCACCGTGGTCAGGCCGGTGAGCGCCCCGAGCTTGATCAGCAGGGCGAACCAGCCGATGCCGATCACGTCGACGCCCTTGGCGATCGGGTCGGGGACGTTCAGCTCCTTGTAGGGCACCAGCCCGGTGAGGACCGCGGCCACCAGCACGTACAGGATCGTGCAGACGATCAGCGAGCCGAGGATGCCGATCGGCATATCCTTCTGCGGCTTGCGCGCCTCCTGGGCGGCCGTGGACACCGCGTCGAAGCCGATGAAGGCGAAGAACACCACGCCCGCGCCGCGCAGGATGCCGCTGTAGCCGTACTCCCCGAAGGTACCCTCGTTGGGCGGGATCAGCGGGCTCCAGTGGGCGGTGTCGACATGGCCCCAGCCGAGCGCGATGAAGGCCACCACCACGGTGAGCTTCACGGCCACCATGATGTTGTTGAACCGCGCCGATTCCTTGGTGCCGCGCATCAGCAGGATCGTGATCAGCGCCACGATCACCACCGCCGGCAGGTTGAACAGGGCGGTGCCGCCGCCGTCGATCGCCGTGCCAGGCGCGTGCGCGAACCGGGCCGGGATCACGAGGCCGACGTCCTTCAGGAGGCTCGTGACGTAGCCCGACCAGCCCACCGCCACCGTGGCCGCGCCCATGGCGTATTCGAGGATCAGGTCCCAGCCGATCAGCCAGGCGAAGAACTCGCCGAGCGTGGCGTAGGTGTAGGTGTAGCTCGATCCCGCCACCGGGATCAGCGCGGCCATCTCGGAGTAGCACAGGCCGACGAACGCGCAGGCGATGCCGCCGAGCACGAAGGACAGCATGATGCCCGGCCCGGCATATTGGGCCGCCGCCGTGCCGGTGAGCACGAAGATGCCGGCGCCGATGATCGCGCCGATGCCCATCGCGGTGATCGACAGCGCCCCGAGCGATTTCGAGAGCTGCTGCTCGCCCTCGCCGCTCTCCAGGATGTCGTCGACGGACTTCCGCCCCATCAGGCCCGAGGAGTCCATCTTCGCATCCCTCCCGGCGGCGCGAAGTGGATCCGGATGCGCCGGCAAACACTTATTCAGCAAGTTTTCTGCTGTCGCGCCAGGAGTTTTCCAAAACTTTCCGCCAATAACGATAAGTCGAGCTGCGACATTCTGTCGATCAGGGCCTATCGATGCGGGCGATGAGCGGCCGGACCTTGAGGCGGGGTGCGAATGCCGCGCCGGCCCGCAGCGCCTCGCGCCGCACCACGTCGCCGGCCCGGGCCTGCCGGGCGCCCATGAGCGCGTCGAGCCGGCCGACGACCCGGCCCGTCCAACCCGAGGCGGGGCGGTGGAGGCGGCCGAGGCCGGTCTCCGGCCGAGCGGTGCCGATGAAGCGGTCGAGGGTGCGGATCCAGCCTTCGGCCGGAACGTCCCCGGCTTCCAGGCACAGCACCCAATCCCGTCGCGCCTGCGCGGCCCCGGCCCCATAGGGATCCCTGCCCCGGTGGAGCACCAGGGCTGCCCCGGTCGCGTCCGCGATGGCTTCCGCCGCGTCGCTCTCCCGGCCGGTCACGATCACGGCGTCGCCGACCAGACCGCCGGCCACGCCCGACACCAACACGCTGAGCGTGTCGGCGAGGCGATCGATCGCGTCCGGATCGGCCGGGTCGGCCAGGTAGGTCACCGCGGAGAGCATCTGCGCGCCCATAGACGATTCTGCGCGGCGGTAAACCGGGCGGCGGCGTCTCGCCCGGGCGCCGGGGCGTTTGCCTGAAATTAAGGCGTCGGCGTCGCGTTGTTCGCGCTATGTTCCACGTGAAACACGGGGCGGCACGCATGTCTAAGATTCCGAACGGCTCGACACCCGTCGCACCGGTGCGACTGGGATCGAGCACCCTGCCCCCGGAGGCCCGACGCGGCCGCGGTGCCACGGCGAACCCGACAGGCCGGTACGAGACGGCGATGCGCGAGGTCTTCCGGGACCCCGATTGGGAGCCTGGTGAACCCGCCACCCTGCGCACGCAGGTGACCCTGGAGCGGGCCACGCGGATCATCGCCCGCAATACCTCGCCGGACATCCCGTTCGATCGCTCGGTGAACCCGTATCGCGGCTGCGAGCACGGCTGCATCTACTGTTACGCGCGCCCGACCCATGCCTGGCTCGGCCTTTCGCCCGGCCTCGATTTCGAATCCCGGATCTTCGTCAAGCCCGATGCCGCCAAGCTGCTCGCGCGCGAGATCGCCGCGCCCGGCTATCAGCCGGAGACGATCGCGCTGGGGACCGCCACCGATCCCTACCAGCCGGTGGAGCGGGAGCACCGGATCACCCGGGCGGTGCTGGAGGTGCTGCAGGCCGCGCGCCACCCTGTCGGAATCACCACGAAGTCCGACCTCGTTCTGCGCGACCTCGATATCCTGGCCGAGATGGCGTCGGACAACCTCGTGCTCGTGGCGGTGTCGCTGCCGACGCTGGAGCCGCGCCTTGCCCGCCTGCTCGACCCCAGAGCGCCGCGGCCGGAGAAGCGGCTGGCCGCGATGCGGCGCCTGTCCGAGGCCGGCGTGCCCGTCATGGTCAACGTCTCGCCGATCATCCCGGGCCTGACCGACCACGAGATCGAGGCGATCCTCGCCAGAGCCCGCGATCATGGCGCCAGCCGCATCGGCCATGCCCTGCTGCGCCTGCCCGGTGAGGTCGCCGACCTCGTCTCCGACTGGTTCTCCGAGCATTACCCCGAGCGCCGGGCCCGGGCCTTCGCGCTGCTGGCGCAGGCCCGGGGGGGCCGCGAGAACGATCCCCGCTTCGGCCACAGATTCCGCGGGGAGGGGGCCTATGCCGAGATGATCGGCCGGCGGGTCCGTCTCGCGGGCGGGCGGCTCGGCTTCGCGTTCGGGCGCATGGCGCTGAACACGGCGGCGTTCCGCAAGCCCGGGGCGCAACTTGCCCTGTTCTGAAGCTCTCAGGCGCCGCGATCGCCGTACCGATGCGGGCGGCTCGAAACGGGGCCTTCGTTTATGACTTCGGCCTGCCGCTGGCTTCAAGCTTCGGAGAGCCGGATTCGGCCGACAGCCGCGTCATCGTCGGGCGTCGGTCGAGATGTATTTGAAAGTCGTGACGAACAATGATCCTGAACCAGGCACGCGGGCTGATGACGTGTGTCATGAAACCGAGATGAAAACGTCATGTTCTGGATCCAGAGAGGCTATTACGCCGTAAGATCTCTGGATTTGTTCCAGATCAAGATCGAAATTCGCCCGGCGCCGCATCAAAACCATGATGGAATCGACGCCGATGTCTCGTGGGCAACCCTTAACATTTGCCGGGTTCGAACTCACAACCCTCACGATCGGCAAGATCCTGTGCGCGACCTTGTTCTCATTGAGCGCCATGCTGATCGCCTCGGAGGTGTCCACCCTTTGTGAAGCCCAGGTGCAGGCGGATCGGAGCCACCGTGTGGTGGCTTTGACCGAGGCGAGCCGGACGCTTCTCAAGGATCTCCTGGCCATCCGCATGGAGCGGGGCCGCACGCTCCAGGCCCTGAAGGCCGCCGACCCCATTCCCGCGAAGGACGTGGCGCTGATCGCCGCACAGCGCACCACCATCGCGGGCGGTCTCGAGCGGCTCGCGACGCTCGCCCGGGCGGTGGATGCGCCCTCGCTGGTGACGAAGGTCGCGCCGCTGCAGCGAGCCTACGAGGCCACGCTCAAGCTGCGCCCGCAGGTCGATGCCGCCCTAGCGGTCCCGGCGGGGCAGCGATCCCCCGGCACGCTGCCCGCCATCGCGGAGGCCTCCCAGGCGCTGCTCGACGCGTTCCTGGCCACAAACGACGCGGTCGACGCTGCCATCCCCCGCGGCGACGCCACCCTCGCGCATTACCTCGACCTCAAACGCGCGGCCTGGGCCTCGCGGGCCATGATCGGCGGCGTGGTCGTCCGGATCGAAGCTGCCGTCGCCGCCGGAACCTCGTGGACTCAGGGTGACATCGTCGCCGCGGCCGAGGAGCGCGGGCGGCTGGCTGCCGCCTGGGCCGACGTCGTGGCGGCCGCCGCCGACGAGACCTCGGATGTGGTCCGGGCCGCCTTCCGCAAGGCCAAGGCCGACAACTTCGAGGGTGAGGCCGAGGCGCGCCGCAAGGCCGCCACGGAGGCCCTCACACAGGGGCGGCCGACCGGGCTCTCCATCGAAGCGCTGCGCATCCGCCACACCGCCGAGGTCAACACGATTTCCGACCTGGCGAGCGCGGCCCTCAACGCGCTGGTGGACCGAGCCCAGGCGCTGACCGACGAGGCGCGCGCCGCCCTGCTGCGGACCGCGCTGTTCCTGGTCGCCGCTCTCCTGCTGACCGGCGTCGGCACGCTGGTCGTGGTCCGACGCGTGCTGCTGCCGATCCGCTGGATGACCGATGCCATGCGGGCGCTGGCCGCGGGCGATGCATCCGTCATGGTCCCGGCTCGGAAGCACCAAGACGAGATCGGCGCCATGGCCACCGCCGTGCAGGTGTTCAAGGACAACCTCATCCGGACCCGCCAGCTCGAGGGCGAGGCGGACGAGGCTCGCCGCGCCGCCGAAGACCAGCGCCGCGCGGACATGTACCGCATGGCCGAGACCTTCGAGGCGGCTGTCTCCGGCATCGTCACCCAGGTCTCGTCCGCCGCGACCGAACTGCAAGCCACGGCCTCCCAGATGACTGCGAGCGCGCAGGAGACCGCGAGCCAGTCCGGCGCGGTGGCGGCGGCGGCGGAGCAATCGGCCTCCAACGTCAACACCGTGGCGAGTGCCGCCGAGCAACTCGGCAGCAGCGTCGCGGAGATCGGCCGCCATGTGCAGGGCTCGACCGTCCTGGCCCAGCGGGCGGTCGGCGAATCGGACCAGACCGCCACCCTCGTCGCCGAGCTGAGCGCCGCCGCCGCGCGGGTCGGCGACGTCGTGCAGCTGATCGCCTCGATTGCCGCGCAGACCAACCTGCTGGCGCTCAACGCCACGATCGAGGCGGCCCGTGCCGGTGCAACCGGACGCGGCTTCGCCGTCGTGGCGGCCGAGGTGAAGGAACTCGCCGGCCAGACCGCCAAGGCGACCGAGGAGATCGCCAGCCAGATCGGCCGGATCCAGGGCGTCACCGGCGAGGCGGTCAGGGCGATCGAGACGATCACCGGTCGGATCCGGGAGATCGACACGGTCGCGACGACGATCGCGGCGGCGGTGGAGCAGCAGGGCGCGGCGACCCGGGAGATCGTCCGCAACGTCACCCAGGCGACCGCGGGCACGCAGGAGGTCACCGGCAACATCGCCGGGGTGGCGCAAGCCGCCGAGCAGACCGGCGCCGCGGCCGAGCAGGTCCTGGCCTCCGCCACCGGGTTGTCGCGCCAGTCCGAGCAACTCGCGGCCGAGGTGGATCGCTTCCTGGCCAACGTCCGGGCCGCCTGAGCGCTGACGGGCCGCCGTCGCGACACGCCGAAGTCTTTGTCTCGGGCTTGGACACAGGTTGCGAGACCTGATCCGACCGGCGTGTTCAGCGCGGCGAAGTAAAGCGGACATTGATCCGCTGCGGTCGAGTCAAAGGTTCGTTTGTCGGTTCGCTGATTTACTTCGGCAGGAAGATAAATAGCCGCCGTCCTGCAGGATTTTTCATCATAAATTCATCGTTGACTGACGCAAGACTCAAGATAAATAAGCGAAAAGATTGCGAGATTGAGGATTTTAGATGCGTCTACCAAAAAACCTGTCCGATGGGGTGCTGGTCATGCTTGGACTGATCATAGTCTTGATCGGTCTGTCTTTGGCTGGCGGTGGTGCATACTTGGTATGGCTCGGCGGCAGCTGGTATTTCGCGGCCATGGGCGCCGCGATGCTCGTCTCCGGCGTTTTGGTTGCTCGACGTCGGCGTGCCGGGGCGCTGCTTTACGGCGGGGCGTTCATCCTGACCGGGATCTGGGCGGTCTGGGAGGTCGGGTTCGCGTTCTGGCCGCTGGTCTCGCGCCTGTTCGCCCTCGCCGTCCTCGCCTGCGTCGTCGCCCTGTTCGCACCGCTGCTCGATCGATCCGGCAGCGGCGTGTGGCGCCGGGCATCCCTGGGCCTCGCCACCGCGCTGGCGCTGGCCCTGGTGGCAGCCACGCTACGCGCCTTTCAGCCGGTGCCGATCATCACCGCGACCGAGATCCCGGACGTGCACCCGGCCACGCAGGCGGGGCCGCAGGTCGACTGGACGGCCTGGGGCAACACAAACGGCGGCACCCGCTTCGCCGGGCTGACGCAGATCGACGCCACCAACGTCGCCAAGCTGCGGCCGGCCTGGACCGTCCGCACCGGCGATATCGCCGTCAGCAACGGCTTCGGGGCGGAGGACCAGACCACGCCGCTCCAGATCGGCGACACCGTCTACGTCTGCACGCCGAACGACATCGTCGTCGCCCTCGACGCCGACACCGGCACGCAGCGCTGGCGCTACGACCCGAAGGCGAGTGCGCCGCAATGGCAGCGGTGCCGCGGGCTCGGCTATCACGACGCCGGCGCAGGCGAGGGTGGGAAGGTCTGCCCCCGCCGCCTGCTGCTCGCCACGATCGATGCGCGCCTGATCGCCCTCGACGCTGCCACCGGCCAGCCCTGCCCCGATTTCGGCGCGGACGGGACCGTCGACCTCAAGACCGACATGGGCGAGGTTAAATCCGGCTTCTACACGCAGACCGCGGCACCGCTGATCGCCGGCGACCTCGTGGTGGTCGGCGGCCGGGTCGCCGACAACATCGAGACCGGGGAGCCCGGCGGCGTGGTCCGCGCCTACGATGTCGGGAGCGGCGCGCTGCGCTGGGCCTGGGATCCGGGCAACCCGGCGACCACGCGCCTGCCACCCCCCGGTGAGACCTATACGCGGGGCACGCCGAACGTCTGGACCAGCATGGCCTACGATTCGGCCCTGGGCCTGATCTACGCGCCCACCGGCAACGCGACGCCCGACTTCTTCGGCGGCCACCGGACAGCCCAGGACGATGCCACCAACTCGTCGATCTTCGCCCTCGACGCGGCGACCGGGCGGCCGCGCTGGCACGTCCAGCTCGTGCACAAGGATCTGTGGGACTTCGACGTCCCTGCCCAGCCGGCCCTCTACGACCTGCCGGACGGGAAGGGTGGCACCGTGCCGGGGCTGATCGCGGCGACCAAGCACGGCCAGATCTTCCTGCTGAACCGCGAGACGGGCGCCCCGATCGCGCCGATCACCGAGCGGCCGGTGCCGCAGGGCAGCGTGCCCGGCGAGCGCTATGCGCCGACGCAGCCTCACTCGGACATGCCGTCGATCGGCGCCGAGACCCTGACGGAAGCCGACATGTGGGGGGCGACGCCCTTCGACCAGCTCCTGTGCCGGATCCAGTTCAAGGCCATGCGCCACGCGGGGACCTTCACCCCGCCGGGCTTCGACACCGCTCTGCAGATGCCGGGATCGCTCGGCGGCATGAACTGGGGCAGCACCGCCATCGACATGACGCGGGACTACCTGATCGTGAACGACATGCGGCTGGGCCTGTGGAACCGGCTGATCCCCAGGGAGCAGGTCGAGACCGGCAAGGCCGCCGGCACCGAGATGGGCCTGTCGTCCATGCGCGGCACGCCCTACGTCTCCCTCCGGAACCGCTTCGTGTCGGCGCTGAACATCCCGTGCCAGAAGCCGCCGTTCGGCACGCTGACGGCCATCGACCTGAAGGCCCGCCGCATCGCCTGGCAGGTCCCGCTCGGCACGGTGGAGGATACCGGGCCGCTGGGGATCAAGATGCACCTGCCGATCCCGATCGGCCTGCCCTCGCTCGGCGGTTCGCTGGTGACCGGCTCGGGCCTGATCTTCTTCGCCGGGACGCAGGATTATTACCTGCGGGCGTTCGAGGCCGCGACCGGCCGCGAGGTCTGGAAGGGCCGCCTGCCGGTGGGCAGCCAGGGCGCGCCGATGACCTACCGGTCCCCGAAGACGGGCCGCCAATACGTCGTGATCACGGCCGGCGGTGCCCGCCAATCGCCCGACCGCGGCGATTACGTGGTCGCCTACGCGCTGCCGGCCGAAGCCGGATCGAAGTGATCCGGTCCGCCCTGGGGCACGACGGGGTTTCCAAAGGGCTCAGTCCTTTGGCTGGGTTCGGGGGCGGAGCCCCCGAGGCCCGGGGGGGGGGGGGGGGG